>JAITNA010000076.1 GCA_031290715.1 Eubacteriales Family XIII. Incertae Sedis bacterium
AAGATGAAGATCAGCGAAAACGTGGAGAAAATCACAAACCCGGGCTTCAAGAAGCTCTACCGGCTTTTTGATAAGAATAACGGCCGCATGATGGCGGATGTGACCACGCTCGCGCACGAGAACGCGCCGGCCGGCGACGATTACACGATTTTTGACACTTCGTTCACCTGGAAAAGAAAGCGCCTGTCGGGCTTTGTCGCGAAAGATATCCGTGTGCAGGTTTTTGACAGCGGGCGCCGCGTGTACGAAAGCCCGTCCATCGACGCGATTCGCGCGCATTGCCTGGAGCAGATCGGGACACTTTGGGAGGAAACGCTTCGCTTTGAAAACCCGCAGGACTACTACGTCGACCTCTCGCAGGAACTATGGGAGCTCCGGACGGCGCTCATCGAGCGGTATCAAAACTCCTCCTCGTCGTAGACGGTCCCCTCGCCTTTTTGAAGCGCGATGGTGCCGGTGCGGACAAGCTCGAGGATTTCATATTTGGAGAGCAGGTCGAGCAGCAGATTCACCTTCGGCGTGCGGTCGTCGAACTCGATCATGAGGGTCGTGTGGGAGATGTCGACGATCTCGCAGTTCATGATCTTGACGAGATCGTAGATTTCGCCGCGCCGATCGGGGTCGATCTTGACCTTGACGAGAACGAGGTCGCGCTGCACCATGGCCTCGGCGTTCAGTTGCCGCACCGTGCGCACATCGATGAGCTTGGACAGCTGTTTCGTCACCTGCTCGGCGATATAGTCGTCGCCGTCCACGACGATCGTCACGCGGGATACGCTCGTGTCGTCCGTTTCCCCGACCGCGAGCGAGTCGATGTTGAAGCCCCTGCGGGCAAACAGCCCGGAAATCCGCGCGAGTACGCCCGCTTTGTTTTCCACCAATGCCGATATGTAATGTTTCATTTTGCGTTTCCTCTTTACAGCCGTACAGTCCATCCGTAGGGGTCGGCCAGACGCCCGCTCTGAATCCCCGTGATGGTATCATACAAATCCTGCGACAGCGGCCCGATCCTGCCCTCGTTGATGGTGATACGGTTTTCCTTCCAAAGCATTTCGCCCACGGGGGAAATCACGGCCGCCGTTCCGGACGCAAACACTTCCGACAGCGCGCCGGAGTCCGCCGCCGCGTATACCTCGTCGATCGTGAAGCGTTCCTCGCGCACCGTGACGCCGCGGTCTTTGAGAATCGTGATCACGGAGTCGCGCGTAATGCCCGGCAAAATCGTCCCCTCGAGCGGCGCGGTAAAGACCTCCCCGCCAATTACAAAAAACGCGTTGGAGGTGCCGATCTCCTCGACGTACCTACGCTCCCTGCCGTCGAGCCAAAGCACCTGCGTGAATCCCTTTTTGTGCGCCTTCACTTGGGATTTCAGGCTGGCCGCGTAGTTGCCGCCGATCTTCGCGTAGCCTGTCGACCCAAGCACGGCGCGGACGTATTCGTCCTCAACGAAAATTTTCGTCGGCTTCAAACCTTCCTTGTAATAGGGTCCCACCGGCGAAAGAATGATGATGAATTTGTACTGATCCGCGGGACGGACGCCAAGGAACGGCTCGGTCGCGATGATGTACGGCCGGATGTACAGCGAGGTCCCCGGATAGTCCGGCACCCAGTCCGCGTCCACGGAAACAAGCGCTTTGATGGCCGCCACGTAAAGCTCCTCGTCCATGAACGGAATGCAAAGGCGGTCGTTCGTCAGATTGGTGCGCTTCGCGTTCATATCGGGGCGAAACAGCTGTACATGGCCGGCTTCCGTCCGGTACGTTTTGAGCCCCTCAAACATCTCCTGCGCATAGTGCAGCACCGCCGCGGCCGGGTCGAGCGAAAGCGGGCCGTAGGGGACAATGACCGGGTCGTGCCAGCCGGCGCCCTCGTCATAGTCCAAAATAAACATATGGTCCGTGAACTCCTCCCCGAAGCCCAGCGCGGCCGGGTCGGGTTTGGCTTTCGGGTTCGGCGTCTTGGTAATCTTCAACTCTTTTAGCAGGTCTGACATGGCTCTCCTCACAGGTCCCGGGAAATATCGCTCCGTAAATTATAGCACGGTATCAGCGTTTCCGTGAAAAGCTATTTCAATAATTACTTCAAGACTTTTTTCAAAAATTGCCCTGTATACGACCTCTTGTTTTTCGCGACCTCCTCCGGCGTGCCCGTCGCGACGATGCCGCCGCCCATGTCGCCGCCGTCCGGCCCCAGATCGATGATATAATCGGCCCGCTTGACAACATCGAGGTTGTGTTCAATGACGACGACCGTATTCCCCGCGTCCACAAGGCGGTCGAGCACCTGCGCGAGCTTGTCGATGTCCGCGAAGTGCAGGCCCGTCGTCGGCTCGTCGAGAATGTACATCGTCTTGCCCGTGCTGCGCCGCGACAGCTCCGTCGCGAGCTTCACGCGCTGCGCTTCGCCGCCCGACAGCTGCGTCGAGGGCTGCCCGAGCTTGATGTACCCAAGGCCGACGTCCGAAAGCGTTTCAATCTGCCGGATGATACTCGGGATATTCTTGAAAAACTCAAGTGCTTCGTCCACGGTCATCTCTAATACATCGTAGATATTCTTGCCCTTGTATTTGACCTCGAGCGTTTCGCGGTTGTACCGGTGCCCTTTGCAAACCTCGCAGGGCACGTACACATCCGGCAGAAAGTGCATCTCGATCTTGATGATGCCATCTCCCTTGCACGCTTCGCAGCGCCCGCCCTTGACGTTGAAGCTGAACCGCCCTTTCTCATAGCCGCGGACCTTCGCCTCGGACAAACCCGCAAAAAGATCCCGGATGTTCGTGAACACGCCCGTATAGGTAGCGGGATTGGACCTCGGCGTGCGGCCGATCGGCGCCTGATCGATGTCGATCACCTTGTCGAGGTGCTCCGCGCCGATGATCTCCTTGTACGCGCCGGGCAGCGTCTTTGCCCGATTGAGCTGACGCGCCAGCGCTTTGTGCAGGATTTGGTTGACGAGCGAGGATTTCCCGGAGCCCGACACGCCTGTCACGCACACGAATTTCCCAAGAGGGAAAGTAACATCGATCTTTTTCAGGTTGTTCTCCGCCGCGCCCTTGACGACGACTTCAAGGCCGTTGCCGATCCGCCGCGTTTTCGGAACCTCGATCTGTTTGACCCCGGACAAATACTGTCCCGTGATCGATTCCTTGCATTTCATAATATCCTGCACGCCGCCTTCCGCGACGACATATCCGCCGCTGACGCCCGCGCCGGGCCCAATGTCCACGATATGGTCCGCGGCAAACATCGTTTCCTCGTCATGCTCGACGACGATGAGGGTATTGCCGAGATCCGTCAGATCCCGCAGGGCTTTCAGCAGCTTGACATTATCCTTTTGGTGCAGTCCGATACTCGGTTCGTCAAGGATGTACATCACGCCGACAAGCGAACTGCCGATTTGCGTCGCAAGCCGAATACGCTGTGCCTCTCCGCCCGAAAGCGTCCCCGCGCTGCGCGACAGCGTCAAATAGTCGAGCCCGACGTTTACAAGAAAAGAAAACCGCGCTTGAATCTCCTTGAGGATTTGACGGGCAATCTGCGCGTCCTTGTCGGAAAGCTTCATCGCGTCCGTGAATTCGCTCGCGCGGCGCACGGACATATCGGAAAGCTCCGCAATATTTTTGCCCGCCACCGTGACCGCCAATACCTCCGGCTTCAGTCGCTTGCCGCCGCACGTATCGCAGGGCTCCAGCCGCATGTACTGCTCCATCTTTTCCTTGATGTAGTCCGAAGTCGATTCGCGGTAACGCCGCTCCATATTGGTCAGCACGCCTTCAAAGGGATGATCCATCCGGGACGTGCGCCCCGTGCTTCTGCTTTTGTAGGTATATTTCAAATGGCGGCCGGCCGTGCCGTGCAGGACCTCCTCCCGGAACTTCGGCGGCAGATCCCGCCACGGGAGGTGCAGATCCGTCTTGTACTCGATCGCGAGGGCGTCGATCATCTGCCGATAGAACCCCGCAAATTCCATGCTCGCGAACACGCTCGCCAACGCCCCGCCCGGAATGCTTTTTTGCGGTTCTGTAATAATAAGATTGGGGTCGATCTGCTGAATGTAGCCGAGCCCGTTGCAAACAGGGCAGGCCCCGAACGGCGAGTTGAACGAGAACATCCGCGGCTCCAATTCCTCAATGCTGACGCCGTGTTCGGGGCAGGCGAGCTTGGCAGAAAAGACCTTCTCCTCCTCATAGGCCTGATCGTCCCGCTCCGGCCATGCGATATGGGCGGTGACAAGCCCCTCGCCGTGGGCAATCGCCGTTTCGACGGACTCCGCGATGCGTCCCGCGATGTTTTCCTTTATCATAATGCGGTCCACGACGATTTCAATCGTGTGTTTGAAATTCTTGTCAAGGCTGATCTCGTCCTCCCCGAGCGTCTTGATCGCGCCGTCGACGCGCACACGCGTGAAGCCTTCTTTTCGGATCGTTTCGAGAACCTTTTCATGCGTCCCCTTGCGGCTGCGCACCACGGGGGCGAGCAAGGTCACGCGCGTCCCCTCGGGGTGCCCGGCGAGGATGTCCGCGATTTGATCCACCGCCTGAGAACTGATCTCGCGGCCGCAGATCGGGCAATGCGGCACGCCGATACGCGCATACATGAGCCGCAAATAATCGTGAATCTCCGTTACCGTACCCACCGTCGAGCGCGGGTTGTTGTGCGTCGACTTCTGGTCGATCGAAATCGCCGGCGACAGCCCCTCGATGAATTCGACATCCGGCTTCTCCATGCGCCCGAGGAACATCCGCGCGTAAGAGGAAAGGCTCTCGACATAACGCCGCTGCCCCTCCGCGTAGATCGTGTCAAACGCCAGCGAAGACTTCCCCGACCCGGACAGGCCGGTCAGCACAACGAATTTGTCGCGCGGAATCCTGACGTCTATGTTCTTGAGATTGTGCTCGTTCGCACCCTTGATAAATAAATCCTTCGCCACCGCAGTTCCATCCGTTCCGTTTCATCCGTCATCTTGACAATAAATTTCAATATTGATAAAATACTCACAAAGGTTGCCAAGTGGTGTGGCGAATACCTTACAGAAACAATGTGTTTAGTTTCATAAAGAGTACCGCTTTTACCTGAAGCGGTACTACTTCTTTTTCTTACAAAGAAGCAGCATCAAGGCTACAAGTGCAATAACATCAATTGTTATTTCAAATGTCACCATACGCGGCTCCTTTCTGTTTCCGAAAGCACCCGCCCTTGGCAAACCCCTGCGCACGTATTATATCAAATCATATAGCGGCAATCAAGAACAAATG
>JAITNA010000079.1 GCA_031290715.1 Eubacteriales Family XIII. Incertae Sedis bacterium
GCTATTTACATCCGCGGCTTCGCGTATTACTATATTATTAATTATTAAATCAAACGGATCTTTGTATGCGAAAGGAGCAATCAACATGGCCGCGATTAATGAAGTCTATGATTTTTTGAAGAAAGCCGAGGTTTATTATCTCGCTACGGCCGAGGGGGACCAACCGCGCGTCCGGCCCTTTGGCACCTACATCATCTATGAGGACAAGCTCTATATCCAGACCGGCAAGGTCAAGGATATTTCCCGGCAGATAGCCGCAAACCCCAAGATCGAGATTTGCGCGTTCAGCGAGGGGCAGTGGCTGCGCATCGCCGCGACGGCGGTAGACGACGACCGGATCGAAACGAAACAATACATATTGGATCAGTATCCCAATCTGAAAGACCGTTACTCGGCGGATGACGGCAACACGCAGGCGCTTTGGCTGAAAGACGCGGCCGCGACCTTTGAAAGCTTCAGCGGCGAAAAGAAAACCGTTACTTTCTGATTATTGTCAGGCAACCAACGGGGATTCTTCAATAGAGTTCGAGTACAGAATAATCCCCGTCTTTGTAGAGTACAACGGAGCCGAGCAGCGTGCGGTATTGATAGCTGATCAGCATATTCCCGCCGCCGATCAGAATGTGGTCGACATCGCCGAGTTCCGTTTCGCACAAGGCGACCATTTCTTCATGCGCCCTGTCCGTCAGCCGGATGTTGTAGGTGTCTGTCCGGTCGAAATACGCGGCATCGGTCTCCGGCTCGCTGTCATAGTTCAGGGACAGGATCGACTGGAGCGTGACCGTGACGGTTCGCGTTTCCGCAATTTCTGCGTTTGATTTCGCTTCGTCAATATAATGAAGGACCTTTGGGAGCAGCAGGGCGGCAAGCAACGCGAGAATCACTAGGACAACAAGCAGTTCGGCGACAATGAAGCCGCCCTTTTGTGCCGCGGGGGTTTTCGCTTTCGTGATATCTTCCATAACGTCAGTATATGCTTTGGCGTGAAGATTTGCAATAGGGCGTAGGGCGCGTACCGCGCCGGCCGTAGATTCCAACCGCTCTCTGCGCCCTGCGGGCTTGCTTCGCGGGGAATCCTCGCCGAGGACCTACCATCGATTTGCGCCCCTGCGGGACTCAAATCGGGTTAGGTCTCTCAATCTAACCCATTAAACGACGGATACGCGGATTCCCCGTGCAGCACCGAATCGAGGCCGATCGCTTCCTCCTGCGGCTTCACGCGAAGCGGCGTGAAAATTCGCGCAACCCCGGCGCAGACAAGCGTACCGCCGACCGCCCATCCGATCGTGATTCCGATGGCGATGATCTGGCGGACAAGCTGCATGGGATCGCCGTAGACAAGGCCCGTGACCCCGCCGACGCCGGCTTCCGCGAAGAGCCCCGTCATAATGCCGCCGAAGATGCCGCCGATGCCGTGACAGCCGAACGCGTCGAGCGAGTCGTCGATCTTCAGGACGCGCTTCACGAGGATGATCCCGAAGTAGCAGGCCGGCGAAACGAGAAGGCCGACGACGACCGACACCCACAGCGGCATGAAGCCGCAACCCGGCGTGATTCCCACAAGGCCGGCCAACGCGCCCGTACAGCCGCCGATGATGGTCGGCTTGCCGGTCCGGATGATGTCGATGAGCATCCAGCTGAACATCGCAACCCCGCCGGCGATGGACGATGCCAAACAGACCTGCCCGGTCAGGTTCGTCGCGCCGAGCGCGCTCCCGCCGTTGAAGCCAAACCAGCCAAACCAAAGGATGCCAAGGCCGATCAGCACAAAGGGGATATTGTGCGGTCGATAGGACAGCTTGTCGTACCCCCTGCGTTTGCCGAGCAGAATGCAGAGTACGAGCCCGCTGACCCCGGAGCTGATGTGGACGACATTGCCGCCCGCGAAGTCCGCCGCGCCAAGCCAACTCGTGTCGCTGAGCCCGAGCAGCCCGCCGTCGCCCCAGACCATATGCGCGAGCGGGTAATAGACGACGATAGACCAGAGCGCCACGAAGATGTAGATCGCCTTGTGCCGCATCCGCCCCGAAACGGATCCCGTGATAATGCCCGGCGTGATGAGCGCGTACATGCACATAAGGAAGGAATACGTATAGGTTGAAACCGTACCCGTCAGGTCGTCCATCCCGATGCCGGCCATGAAGGGGAAATCAAACGAGCCGATGACGACGCCCGCGCCGCCGCAAGCCATTGTATAGCCGATCGCGATCCAGAGCAGCGAGCCGATGCCCAGATTGAAAACGGAGTTCGTCATATTGCTGACGACGTTTTTGCGCCGCCCCAAACCGCCGTAAAAGAGCGCGAGCCCGGGTGTCATAAACAGCACCAAGCCGCCCGAAATCAAGATCCAAGCCGTATCGCTTCCACTAAACATATCGTACCCCTTCCCTCATGCCCTTAGTCAGTGCTTGAAAATAACCTTTACATTTGGCTTGTCTTTTTTCCAATCACTTCCTTACAGCGCGTAATTTTCCCATAATGGCAAAACACGCCCGATTCCCTGCGCCTTCGCGCTCTCAAACACGCGGAACGCCTCCGACAAATCGTGGAGCCCCATGCCGATGGGGTTGAAGAAAATTTTCTCCTTGTCCGAAGTCCGGCCCGCAAGCTCGCCGATGACGACTTTTCCGAGATCGCCCGTGATACGCTCCTCCGTGATGAAGCCGTCGCGCACCGCGCGCCAGGAAACGTCCGCGCCGTGATGCTTGACCTGTTTCCAGTCGTCCGCGTAGATTTTGTCCATGAAATCAAGCGCTTCCGGGGGCGTATCCCAAAAACTCGTTTCGATGTGCAAGACGCCCTCCTTCCACCATTCGGGATTGACATAGGACGACTTGGCCATCGTCGCCGTGCAAATCACGTCCGCTTCCGAGATGAGCTCCCGGTAATCCGCCGCGCCCGCGAGTTCAACATCCACCTTGTCTTTCATTTTTTCGACAAAGGCCTTCACATGATCCGGGTTGGGGCTGAACACCTTCGCGCGTTCGATGCTTGGCAGCGCCGCCGTGACGCCGAGCAATTGCGTCTGTCCGATCACGCTCGACCCGACGACCCCGAGCACTTTCGCGTCGGATTTCGCGAGGTATTTTGCCGCCACGCCGGATGCCGCGCCCGTCCGCATCGCGCTGACCAAGGTCCCGTCCATGATCGCCTGCGGCATGAGCGTTTCGGGGTCGAGGATGATTTCGACCGCGTTCGCCCGCGGCAGATTGTACTTCTCCGGATTGTGCGGCTTGCTCGGGATGAATTTGAGCCCGGACGTATTCACCGGCCCGAGCAGCCCGCGCGCTTCCAATTCCTCCTTGTATTCCAAACCGCCGAGCCACGCCGGCATGGACATGATCCGCCCGATCGTTTCCTCGCTGTCCTCGCCGCCCCAGCGAATGACCGGTTTCGGCGGCAGGATGAAATCGCCCTTCCCGTGCAGAAAGAACGACCGCTCGGTCGCTTTCACGGTCCCGGACATATCCAGCCCGCCCGCCTTCACACAATCGTCCTGCGACAGATACAAAAATTCTACTTTGTTATACATGATGTACCTCCTGTTTTTTTATAGCGGTTCAATAACGTCAGCGGATACAATAACAGATGCAATAATGGATACAATTTTAGTTACAGTAGCAAGTATTATGAAAACACCCGCCTACTGTTTTGCGGCGAAGCGATCGTACTTGAGTCCACTCACGTCGATTGTTTTTGAATTTCCGTCCATGATGAGTTCCTTGAGCGCGATCGAAACCGACGGCGAAATGCCGAATCCGTGGCCCGTGAAGGCGAACGCGAGCGTCAGCCCCGGCGCTTCCGCCGCATTGTCAATCACAGGGACGCCGTCGACGCAGCTGTCAAACTGCCCGGACCAATTGCGGATGATCTTCACGCCCGCAAACGACGGAAAAAAGCGAATGATACCGCGGACGAGCGAGGGTGCCGTATACGCTTCCGTCGGGTGGCCGTCGTGATTCGATGTGAAATGCTGCAGCCCGCTCACGCCGCCGAGCAGGAAAGAACCGTGCTTCGTCTGGTGCCCGTAAAAATCGGCTTCCGCGGTTCCGAGCACCTGATCGAACATCGGCGGCAGCTGTTCCGTGACAAAGACTTCCTCATCCTCGCGTTCCACGGGGACGTCGATGCCCACCGTATTCACAATCGCGCGCGACGCGTATCCCGCGCAGACCAATACGCGGTCCGCTTCATAGACGCCGTCGTCCGTATAGACGTTCCGCACGCGCCCTTTCACCTTCCCGAGCCCAATCGCCGTAATGCCCGTTATAAAAACCGCGCCGTAAGAAAGCGCCTTTTTGTAAAACCCGATCGTCGTCGTCAGCGGATTGGCATACCCGTCCGTCGGGCACCAACTCGCGCCGAGCACGTCCGCGGACATATAGGGGCAGATTTCGCGCGCTTCGCCGCCCGTGACCATGCGCACATCGAGCCCGACCTTTGACGAGTTTTCCGCAAGCTCCGAGAGCTTTTCCAAATGCGCCGCCGTCCGCCCGAGGCGCAGGTTTCCCGCGCGCGTATATTCCACATCCACGCCCAACTCTTCGGACAGCGCCGGCCAGATATGTTTCACGCCGTACATGGCGAGCGGCAGTTCCCGCACATCGCGCGCCGACTGCCGGACGCCGCCCGCGTTCCGTCCCGAAGCGCCCGAGCAAATTTCGTTTTTTTCGAGCACGAGGACAGACACGCCTTCTTTCGCAAGCCGGTAGGCCGCCGCGCATCCGATCACGCCGCCTCCGATAACGATAACGTCCGCGCTTTTTTTCTCTGTATGATTATGATAAGGCATGATCTTCTACCCCCTTTGAATCTTCCGTGCTCCTGCTGAGTTCCTGCATTACGACGGGGCGCACGGGCGTCCGGCCCGTGATCCGGCCGAGGTCCGGGATCGGCGTTCCGAGTTCGCGCGACAGGATCTGCAGGATGAGCCGTTGGCAAGTCTGTCCCTGACAGAGCCCCATGCCGCAGCGGAGATATCGTTTGACCTCCCCGAAAGTGCGCAGCCCCTCGCAGACCGCCCTGCGGATTTCGCCCTTCGTTACCTCCTCGCAGCGGCAGACGATCATGTCGTCGTCAGCCTGCGGGAGGAACGCGCCCTCGGATTTCATGCGGATCGTAATTTTTGCCATTCCATCAGCCCCTTTCCTTCGCTCTGAAAAACCGCGCGTCCGCGACCCTGTCCGCCGGTACTTCCATGACGAGCATCGCCGTCTTGTCCATCGCGCCGCTTTTTCGCACATCCACGACGGTCGCGTCGCAAATCTCCGCGCCGCTCCGGTCGAGCGCCCGGCCTTTGCCGCCTTTTTCCGGGAGGGGCAGGAATTCATAAGGAAGCCCCACGGTGCCGTAGCCCTCTCTGTATTGTTCATTGACGAGAAAGATTGCCTGCCCCGAACAGCCGCCCACGCAAAGCCCGCACGCGGAGCAAACCTTTCCGCGGTCAAGCTCGGGCAGGCGCGTGATCGTTTCCCCGACCAGAATACAGCCCTTCGGACAGATATCCTGACAGGGGTCGCAGGGAATATTTTGCGTGCATTCGACGACCGGGTGAACGCCGCCCGCCGTATTCATCGCGGGGAAAAAGGACGCTTCCGCACTGCCGATATAGCCCTTTTCCAACAGTGACTTCGACAGCGGA
>JAITNA010000143.1 GCA_031290715.1 Eubacteriales Family XIII. Incertae Sedis bacterium
CCTGCTAAAATACTGTCATTCCCGCGAATGCGGGAATCCAGGGTATGGCTAATCACTGGATTCTCGGGACGCTTCGCGCCCAAGAATGACATTATTTTAGCTGATGTCTGAATAGTAACCAATAAAGATGTCTATGGTGACAGGAGGATGTATATATGAGCAAACCGGTATTGGTTGTGATGGCGGCGGGCATGGGCAGTCGTTACGGCGGGCTGAAACAGATTGACCCGGTGACGGAACAAGGGGAAATCATTATTGATTTTTCGCTCTACGATGCGATGATGGCCGGATTTGAAGAGGTAATCTTTGTTATCAAGCCGGAAATCGAAGAGGACGTTCGCGCGCGCATTGACGGGGGGGCCGGAAAACATCTGCGGGTTCGGTACGTGTTTCAGGAACCGGACGATTTGCCGGAGGGCTACCGCGTACCGGAGGGCCGAAGCAAACCCTGGGGGACCTGCCATGCCGTTCGCGCGGCGCGGGGGCTCATCGCGGGAAATTTCGCCGTCGTCAACGCAGATGATTATTACGGGGCGCTTGCTTTCCGGCTCATTTATGACGAGCTTGTGAAAATGTCGGACGATGAAAAATACAGGTACGCCATGGTCGGCTACAAATTGGTCAACACCTTGACGGAAAACGGGCATGTGGCGCGCGGCGTCTGCGTGCTCGATGGGGACGGAAACCTTGCCGGCGTCGACGAGCGCCTGAAAATCCAGTGGAAAGACGGGAAAATACAATATACGGAGGACGATGTCCACTGGGAAGAAGTCGAAGCGGACGCGACCGTGTCCATGAATTTGTGGGGCTTCACGCCGTCGTTTCTCCGGGAAATCGAAGCGGGCTTCCCCGCGTTTTTGGACGAAGCGCTTCAGCGGAATCCCTTGAAAGCGGAGTACCTGCTGCCGCGGAAAATCGACGAATTGCTCAAGGGCGGAAAAGCGGCGGTGAAGGCGCTGCGCACGGACGACCGCTGGTATGGCATTACCTACAAAGAGGACAAGGCGTCTGTTACAAACGCCCTGCGCGCCATGAAAGACAAGGGGCTTTACCCGGAAAAGCTCTGGTGAAGGCGGCGGTGTTTATCCCTTTATTTTTTGTTACACCGTTATTGCAGTTATTGCAGCAAAGCCCGGAAGAGCTTTACGCCGGTCAGCAGTACATCCTCGTCTATGGTGTAGTCGCAGGCGTGCAGCTTGGCATCAACACCCGTGCCGAGATGAAAGAAGAGCCCCGGAACTTCGCGCTGATAGTAGGAGAAATCCTCTGCCGGCAAGATCGGTGCAGGTAATTCAAACCAAGTAAACCCGGCTTTTGTCAAAACGGCCCTCGCCGCGTCGTACAGCGCCGCCGGATTGACGACGGGCGGATAGCCCTCGGAGCGGCGGAAAGAAAAGCGCACATCCGTATCCGCTTCGATCTCTGCGGCGATACGGTGCATTCCATCCCAGAACGCGTCAAAAATCGCATCGTCATATGCGCGCATGACGCCGCGGATATTCGCGCTGTCCGCTACGACATTGTCCGCCGTGCCGCTGTGGAAATCGCCGAAGCGCAGCAGCCGGAACACCTCGTCCGGCAAGGCCTTTTCCATCGCGTAGGCTTGCTCGACAAAACGGCAGCCCGCTTCGAGCGCATCCGCGCCCTTTTGGTATTCCGCGATATGAACGGAGTGCCCCGCAATCCCGACGCCGAGCACGACCGTCCCGGCCATGAACGCTTCCGGACGGCAGACGACGACGTTTTTCGGGTATCCCGGCCAGAGATGAAGCCCGTATATCCGCGAAACGCCGTAGTCTTTCAGCACGCCCGTGCCGCAGATGATTTTTGCGCCGCCGGTCGTTTCCTCGGCCGCCTGAAAAACGAGCAGGACATTCTTGCCTATCGCTGCGCGGTGTTCACTGACCCACGTCGCAAGGCCGAGCAAAATGCTCATATGCCCGTCGTGCCCGCAGGCGTGCATCGCGCCCGCGTGTTCCGAACGATAGTCCGATTCGCCGGCTTCCTCAACGGGAAGCGCGTCCATGTCTGTGCGAAAAGCGATTGTTTCCGCGGCGGCTGCGGCGGCAAAATAAGCCGTGAATCCCGCGGGGCCCAAGTCCCTGATTTCACAGCCGAGCGTCGCGAGGTGCGATGTCAGATATGCCCGCGTTTTCGGCAGATCGAACCCGATCTCCGGAATACGGTGCAAAGCCCGCCGAAACGCAATCACCTTTTCCTGCAATGTCCGATCATCCATATCTTACAATTCCCAACTATTCAAATACGTTTGCTGCTCCGGCGTCAACGCGTCGATTTCGATCCCCCACGCCGCCAGCCGCGCCTGCGATACAATATCGTCGATCTCCTTTGAAACATCCGCGACCCCGCGGCCCAGCTCCGCGTAATGCTCCTTCACATAAAGCGCCGAGTAGAACTGCACGGCGAAACTCATATCCATGATCTCGGCCGGATGCCCGTCTGCCGCCGCGATATTCAGCAGCCGCCCCTCGGCGAGGATATTGATCCGCTTCCCGCCGGGCAGCACAAAGGTTTCGATGTTGGGCTTCGCCTGATAGCGCTCCGCCGCCCGCGCCGCGAGCGAGCGCACATCCACTTCCACGTTGAAATGCCCTGCGTTGCCGAGGATCGCCCCGTCCCTCATCAGCGCCATATGTTCGAGCGTAATCACATCCTTGCAGCCCGTCGCGGAGATGAAGATGTCCCCGAACGGCGCCGCGCCGGACATCGTTGTGACAGCAAACCCGTCCATCCGCGCTTCCATTGCCTTCACCGCGTCGATTTCCGTTACTATAACAGAAGCGCCGAGCGCCGCCGCCCGCATTGCGATGCCGCGCCCGCACCATCCGTAGCCGGCCACCACGACAGTCTTTGACGCCACGATCAAATTTGTATTGCGCAAAATGCTGTCCCAGACCGATTGCCCCGTCCCGTAACGATTGTCGAATAGGTGTTTGCAGCGCGCGTCGTTGACGGCGACCATCGGGAATTTCAAAAGCCCCGCCGCCTCCATCGCCTTCAGCCGGATCACCCCCGTCGTCGTTTCCTCGCAGCCGCCCCGAACCTCCTCCGCGAGATCGGGCCGCTTCGTATGCAGCATCCCCACCAGATCGCCCCCGTCGTCGATCACGATGTCCGGCCGATGCGCAAGGCACATTTCCACATGCCTTGAATAACTCGCTTCGCTCTCGCCGCGGATGGCAAATACCCCGATGCCCGGCGCCGCCCGCCCGCCGTGATCTTTTGCATCCTGACCCTTCGTCCGGCCTGCCGCGAGTGCCGCCGCGACGTCGTCCTGCGTGGACAGCACATTACAGCCCATCGCGGAAACCGCCGCCCCGGCCCATGTCAGCACGCGGCAAAGGTAGGCCGTCTTTGCTTCCATATGAATGGAAAGGCTGATTTTCACACCGTCAAAAGGCTTCCGCTCCCGCGGCAAATCCGCATACCGCTCCTCAAGCCCGCGAAGCAGCGGCATATGGTCCCGGACCCAAGCAATCTTCTGTTCGCCCGAGGGGGCCAGCCCAATGTCTTTAATGTCATAATGAACGCTCATATTCTATTTGCTCCGTTCCGCGTATGTTTCAGAAAACTTTCAGTAAGAAGTATATCACAATCGGAAATAAATTCTCAAAAACAGTTGACAAGCATATTTGGTTTGATATAATAAATGTAACGATTACAAATATTATATTATTACAATAATATTTGCAATCTGCGGGTTGGCATTCCTGCCGCCCGGGATGGGAGGATTTTTGGATGAAAGCGCAGGCGATCTCAAATGAATATTTAACGGAAGCGCTTCGCGGCGCGGAGGTTCGGCCGTCGACAGCCCGCGTGCATGTGCTGAAGTATTTGCTTGAGCAGCGGAACCATCCGACGATCGATCAAATCTATCGCGCGCTTCGGGAAACGCTGCCGAGTTTGTCGCGGACTTCTGTGTACAACACGGTCGGCGCGCTTCAGCAGGCGGGGCTTGTCCGGGCACTCACGATGGAGGGCAACGAGATGCGGTATGACGCCTTTACGGAGGATCACGGCCATTTCAAATGCGAACGCTGCGGCGCGATTCTGGATTTCGACGCGGACCTTTCGGCGATCGGCGCTGCGGGGATCAAAGGAAGCGTTGTGACAAAGCGGGATGTACTGCTCTGGGGTTTGTGCCCGGCTTGCGCCAAATAATCGCCCACAAAAGTATTGGTATTGGAAAAACACACAAGAGGAGGAACGAAAATGAAGAGATTTGTATGCAGTATTTGCGGTTATGCCGCGGACGGGGACGCCGCTCCCGGGGTGTGCCCGCAATGCGGAGCGCCCGCGGAGAAATTCGCGGTGCAGGCGGAAGGCAAGCTGGAGTTTGCGGACGAGCATCGTATCGGCGTCGCAAAGGGATTGGACGCAGAGGTGATCGACGGGCTCCGGATGAATTTCACGGGCGAATGTACGGAGGTCGGTATGTATTTGGCGATGAGCCGCCAAGCCGATCGCGAGGGCTATCCCGAGGTCGCGGAAGCTTACAAGCGGTACGCGTTTGAAGAGGCGGAGCATGCTTCCAAGTTTGCGGAGCTCCTCGGGGAGGTCGTCGAAGCGGACACGAAGAAAAACCTCGAACTCCGCGTGGCCGCGGAACACGGCGCCACGGGGGGCAAAAAGGAGTTGGCGGCCAAAGCCAAAGAACTCGGCTACGACGCGATTCATGATACGGTGCATGAGATGGCCAAGGATGAAGCGCGGCACGGCAGGGGATTTGAAGGGCTGCTCGCGCGTTACTTCGGATAGTCAGCGATTGCGGTAATGGATGCCGCAGGCCCCTTCAGAGGAAACCATGCAGGGGCCGATTGCTTTTGTTGGGGTACAGGCCGCTCCGAACAGCGGGCAATCCGCGGGATCGATACGCCCGAGTATCACGTCGCCGCAGCGGCAGCCGGCAGGGAGGGTTTCCTCTCGTATATCGCCGGTAGGCGATGAATCGTTGCGCCATGCGGCGTAATCGGCTTTTAGAACATAGCCCGACCCCGGGATCATCCCAAGGCCCCGCCATATTGCATTTTGCAAATCGAAATATTTTTCGATCAGGGCGCGGGCTTTTTGGTTGCCTTCCGGGCGGACGGCTTCCGGATATAGATTGGAAACAAGGCCGGCCGCGGAAGCTTCGCCGCGCCGGAGCGCGGCAACATCTTTGACGGCGCGGCAGACGGCCGAGAGAATGTGCCGATCCTCAAACCCGGCGACGACGAAAGGCTTTTGACAGGCCGCAGCCAAGGGTTCGTATACGCGGCTGCCTGTGACGACGCTCACATGGCCGGGGCAGATAAAGGCATCCACGGATTCGCCGCCCTTGCAGATGCGGTCGATGGCGGCCACGGCGGACTTGAGCGCGGGCAGCAGTTTGATGTTTTTGATGCCGGCGTCTTTCGCTTCTTCGATCAGCAGGGCGTACGCGGGCGCGGTTGTTTCAAATCCGACGGCGGCGATTGTGAAAACGGCGGACGGATTGTTTTTGGCCCAAGGGATGAGGTCGAAAGGCGAATAGATCATACGGACGCCGCCGCCCTCGCCTTTCACATCGGATAATGTTTTTTCCGAACCGGGTACTTTCAGCATATCGCCGAAACAAGCGAGAATGTTCCCCGGCGTTTCCGCGATGCGGATACAGCGGTCGATGTATCCGGTCTGTGTCACGCAGACCGGGCAGCCCGGTCCGGACACAAGGCGAACGCGCTTTGGCAGGATGCTGCGGATGCCGCTCTTGAAAATGGCGGCCGTATGCGTCCCGCAGACCTCCATGATTTTCACGGGCGGGCCGTCATAACGCCGCAGATATTCGATCATGTTTTCAGGGTTCTCTGTCATATGCCGCGCCGTTTCAATTCAAAGAATATCCGAAAAGACCGAGAGGATTTCCCGCGCCTTTTCCTCGGGCATCGCTTCGATCGCCATACCCGCGTGTACCAATACATAGTCGCCGACATTCACGTCGACGACGCCGATGTTGACGTTCACAATATTGCCGCCGAAATCCACCTTGGCCGTCCGGCCCTCTATCGTTTCAACCCGCCCGGGGTAAGCAACGCACATAAACCGCTCCTTTTCCTATTATTATAATTCCTCTTCAAACCGTTCTTTCAGCAAGAATTTCAGCATGGGCATATTGAACGCGATACGTCCGCGGCCGACCGGGGAGATGACACCTTGTTCTATCAGGCGCCGCCGGTATATTCCGACATAGGCCGCATCCGCGTCCATTCGCGCCGCAATATCTGAAATGCGGCTTTCGCCTTCGTCTTTTGTCATCGCAATCAGAAACCGGATGTCCGTTTCCGAAAGGTCAAACAAGGTCGCGTCCAAAATCATGCTTTCCATATCCTCGCGCGCGGATTCAATGCCGGCATCCACGTCCGCAGATATGATTTTTTTCCGATCGGATTGATTGAAGGCATGATATCCGATGAGCTGAATCAGAAACGGCATTCCGCTCGTGTTCTCGGCGGCTTTCTTCAAGGCCGCGTCCTCGATGGTTCGCCCTGAAAGTTCGATGGTTTTTTTCATAACCGCCCGCACCTCCGGAATGCGGAGCGGGTCTAATTTGCGCCGAAAAGCCCGCCTCAAAAACGATATGGACTCGTGCCGAAACATTTGCAGTACATTGTTCGGAAGCCCGGCCATCATCAAAGCGACATTTCTTTTTTCCATAATGAAGAACTGAAACGTCGATACCAATTGCACCATCTCCGGAACGTTTGCCGTTACTTCGTCGATGGCAAACAGCAATCCGATATCATGCTTTGCAAGTATGTCCAAATATCGGCTCATTTGCGTTCGCCAACCAACCTGTGCTTCCGCCGCTTGTTCGATCGTGACGCCGAATCCCGCCGCCTGCGCGCCCTTCAATTTGACGCCGGATTTTTTAGGCAAAAATTCAGCGGCCTTCTCCGCGACTTGTTCGCGAAGCTCGTCAAGCATTCCCGGATAAGCCGCCGACAATACACCGATAAATCCTCTTCCCCCCGCTTCGGAAACGATTTTTGCGAGCAATACCGTCTTGCCGCTGCCGCGCGGTCCCGTGAAAATGGTAATGCGGTTCGGGTCGCCCGGCGGATTGTCGAGCCCGGTCAACACATCGGAAATCAACTTGTCACGCCCGGCCAGAATAGGCGGCTCATTTCCAAAAACAGGCGTGAACGGATTTTGATACATATGCAGTCCTTTTCTATTCTTTCTATTCTTTTATAATGTTTTATATTTCTTTATAATGTTTTATAATCCTTTATAATCCTTTATATTCATTCTACTTCATGATTGAGCCGGTGTAAAGGATCAACGGCTTTTCCCGCGAACGGCAAAAAAGGGGGTTATTGCATAACCGTGTCCATATTCATCGGAATAAGACTGACGAGTGCGGCAGATTTGCCGCGCATTTCGGCCTTCACACAAACAAGCCTGTTCATTATGCCGTTATCAGCGCCATCTGTATAGACAAACTCTACGCTGGTTGCACCGGACTTCCCTTTGCCATTACTATTGTCGTAATATGTTTCGGTGCGCAGACCTTGTTCTTTACTATACCAACCAATTTTTCCTTTCCCGAAAATGGCTTCAATATCTTGAATTTGGCGGCCGATTCCGCTGAGAGAAGAACCGCGCTCATTTTGTGCGGGCGCGTTCATCGTTTGAATACCGCTTTCGTATACGTCTAAAAGGAAGCGGCTCGCAAATCCATTTTCATCTGTATCAAAACTGATTTCTTTATAATTATGCGCGTACATTATATTCCCGCCGTCCAAAGGTGTCAGCGCTGAGGTATCAATTTTAACCCCAAGCGCATATCCATTGACGTGAAAACCGCTGAAATCGTAACCGCCGCCGTTTTCCCGGTCCACTGCGAAACCAACACTCAAAACCGCTGCAAGCGCTATAGCGGCAATAATAATCACCCGCGAGCGTTTCTTGAAATTCAGCATATTTTCAACCCTCTCTTCCATACCGCCCTCGCCGAACGCGAGCGGATTTCCGTTTCGTATTCATTCTACTTTACGATTGAACCCGTGTAAAGCGCCGGCGGCTTTTCCCGCGAGCGGCAAAAAAGGGCGGAAGGCCGCGGGGAGGGCGTAGCCGCTCTCTATGGTTTCGGGGGAAACCCAGATGAAATCGTTTGCGGTTTTCGCCGGGTCTTTGCATTCGATCGTGAAGCTGCGCATGTGCCAGCGGATGTGGGTGAATACGTGCGTATGCCCTGTGCCTTTTTTTGCGGCGAGCGGGTGTAGGCCCCATGCTTCCGCGCGGGCCGACGCTTGCTTTGCGGTCAGCGCTTCTTCCGTGTTTGGAAATTCCCACAGGCCGGCGAGCAGACCTGTATCCGGGCGCTTGCGGATGGCGTATTT
>JAITNA010000199.1 GCA_031290715.1 Eubacteriales Family XIII. Incertae Sedis bacterium
CAAGGGCGCGGAAGCATACCGGGAATTTGCGGAAGAGTTTCTTGCGAACGAGGAGAAAAAGGGATAATGGCAGGAAAGAAAAAGGCCCTCGGACGGGGACTTGACGCGCTCTTTGGGGAGTTTCAGGCTTCTGTGCCCGTGAACGCGGACGCGGAAACGGACGCGGACGCGGAAGGCGGCGAAACCCAAAATTCCCGGGCGCCGACGGCACGGGAGAACAGTGAGAATACGATTCTTTATGTGGATATCGACGATATCCGCCCCAATGAAATGCAGCCGCGGCGCTTGTTCAAAGCGGAAGCGATCGAGGAATTGGCCGCTTCCATCGAAACCTACGGCGTGATTCAGCCCGTAATCCTGCGAAAAGCGGAGCTTGGCTACGAATTGGTCGCGGGGGAACGACGCTGGCGCGCCGCGAGAAAGGCCGGGCTTCGGAAGATACCCGCCTTGGTCCGGGAGCTTGCCGAAGAAGAAAACGCTTTGTTCGCGATTATTGAAAACATGCAGCGCGAGGATTTGAATACCGTGGAAGAAGCGAACGCGTTTCGCACGATTCTCGATAAATATGAGATGACGCAGGACGCGCTTTCCCGCGCGGTGGGGAAAAGCCGGCCGTATATCGCCAATACGCTCCGCGTGCTGAAAATGCCGCCGGAAATATTGGAATTCCTGCAATCCGGCGCTTTGTCCTTGGGCCATGCCAACGCGCTTGGCGCGGTAAAGGACCGGGAATTGCAAATCCGCATTGCGGCGATGATTGAAAAGAAGGGGCTTTCCGTGCGGGAAGCCGAGCGGCTTTGCGCCGAGGCCGAAGCGCGCGCGGGCAAAGCCGATGGAGGGAAGCGCAGACAAGGAAAAGCAAAAAACGCGGAAATCCGCGCGGTGGAAGAAGAGCTGACCTCGCTCGTCGGGACAAAGGTTGCGATCAACGCGGGGAAACGCGGCGGCAGTGTGGAGCTGCGCTATTTCGACAAGGCCGGCTTGGATGAAATTATTGAATTGCTCCGGGCGGCAGGGGCGGGCCGGTCATGAGCGGACAGCTCGCCGCAATCAAAGCGGTACTGGGAAAATTTCCCATGTCCGCTTGGCTCATTGACGCGGATGAAACCATCGTCTATATGAACCGGGAGATGCAGGACCTTTTCGGGGATCTCAGCGGGCGAAAAACAGACCTCGTTTACGGCGGGGCGGCCGCGGCCAGAGCGGACATGGAGAAGGCGGGCTTTGCTGAGGTCGCTTTGGCCGACGTCCCCTTTCGGCTGATCGGAAACGATGTGGAGCTTGACGGCGAGGGGCGGTACCGCATTGAATTATTCGAGGATATTTCGGAAAAAAAGCATATGCAGGACAGCCTTGTTTTGAATTTGGCCAAGGTCAAAGCGGAAACGACGGTGGCAAAGAGCATTCAGCACAGTATTTTGCCCGTAGACGATACTTATTGGAATACCATCGCTTTCAGCTCCGTCTATTTGCCCGCGGACGACCTCGGCGGGGATTTTTTTGACATTCTGCGGATTAATGAGGACGAGTTTTTGCTGTATATGGCGGATGTTTCGGGGCATGGTATTCAGGCGTCCCTTTTGACCATCTTCATGCAGGGGCGCGTCCGCGCGAACGCGGATACGGCGTCCGAGGGGATCGATATTCTGCTCGGAAAATTGCTGAAGGATTTCTGTGCGCTTGAAATCAGCGGGATGATCTACCTGACGATGATCCTATGCAAATACAATCGGAAAAGAAAGGAATTGTCCATTGCCAACGCGGGGCACAATTGTTTTCCGCTCATCATGCGGCAGAGCGGACACAGCGAAACCATTCCCATCAAGGGCATGCCGATCTGTACGATCAGCGACGAGGACAGTTATGAAGAAGAGATCGTGAGCATGAATCCCGGCGATCGGCTGATTCTCTACACAGACGGCATCATTGAGGAGGTTGACCCGGTCAGGAAGCGGGCGTTCGGACAGGAAGGCGTTCGCGAAATCGCCGAAAAATGTCAGGATTACAGCGGCGCTTATCTGGCACGGGCCATTATTGAAGCGTCCTCGAAATATACGCTTTTGACCGCGAAGGACGACAGGACCATTTTGGTCGCGGATATTCTGGCGTGAACAAAACCATCAACATCTATACGGACGGGGCGTGTTCCGGCAACCAGTTTGACACGAATGTCGGCGGGTGGGGCGCGATTCTCGAATACGGGGCGTATGTCAAAGAGATATACGGCGGGCAGAAGGACACGACGAACAACCGCATGGAGCTTCTCGCGCTGATCGAGGGCTTGGGCGTTTTGACGAAAAAGGGGTACGCCGTCCGCGTGTTCAGCGACAGCAGCTATATCATGGACTGTCTGCGCAAACGCTGGTATGAGCGCTGGCGGCAAAACGGGTGGCTCACGTCGGCGAAGAAGCCCGTTGAAAACAGGGAGCTTTGGGAAAGGCTGCTCGCGTTCCTGCCGGACTATGATTTCCGCTTTTTTTTGGTCAAGGGGCATGTGAGCGTGAAGGCGTCCGAAAAGGCGCTGCACGACCGTTTCGCGCGCTTCCGGCAGCACAACGGAGATGGATTTTCTTTTGAGGAATTTCTGCATATTACGGAAAGAAACAACCGCGCTGACGAGCTTGCCAATCTGGGAATCGAGGCCGCGAGAAGCGGGGGCGGCGGGCGGTGAGCACACTTTCCCTTTGTTCTTTTTCGAGCGGCAGCAGCGGAAACAGCTATCTTGTCAAGACGAAAACCGCGGCGATTCTCATTGACGCGGGGATCAGCGCGGCGCGGATTTTGAGGGAACTCGAGCGGACAGAAACGAAGCGGGAGGATGTGAAAGCGCTCTTTGTGACGCATGAACACCACGACCATGTGAGCGGCGCCCGCGTCCTTTTGAACAAGCTGCCCGAAATAGAGGTTTGTGCGTCCCGGGGTACGATGGAGGGGCTTGCGCGCCGGGACGCCGGGCGCCGACGGTCGTTTTCCGCGGACGTTTCCGAGGGCCGCAAACGAATCATTTCGCCGGACGAGCCTGTACACGCCGGGGATATGGCCGTGCAGGCGTTCCGAACCTTGCACGACGCCGCGGAGCCTTATGGTTATTGCATTTCAGCCGGGGAAAAACGCGTTGCGATCGTTACGGATACGGGGATTGTGACGGAGAATATTTTGTATCATGTAATGGATGCCGATATCCTTGTACTCGAGGCCAACCATGACACGGAGGTGTTGCGCCGAGGCAGCTACCCCCACTATCTCAAACAGCGGATTCTCGGCGAGGAGGGCCATCTGTCCAACGCGCAGGCGGCGAATACGCTCCTTCGGCTGCTTGCGGAGCGGGACAAGAAACGCGTCGTTCTGCTCGCGCATCTGAGCCACGAAAACAACAGCCCCGTACTGGCGGAGCAAACCGTTGTGAAGATGCTCGCGCAGCAGGGGCGGTATACGGGCGGCGGGCTCTATCTCGGCGTGCTGCTGCGAAACGAGGCCAGTTTGCTGTATTGGATTTGAGGATGGGGCGGGCTGACGAGGGGTCGATGAATATAGAAATTCTTTGTATCGGAAATCTGAAGGAGGGGTATTGGCGGGACGCGGCGGGCGAGTACCTCAAACGCTTGGCGCCGTATTGCAAGACGCGCGTAACGGAACTGCGGGAAACGCGGTTGCCGAAAGGCGCGGGCGCGGCCGGGGAAGCGGAGGTTGTGCGGCGGGAAGGCGAAGCCCTCCTTGCGGCGGCCGGGACGGGGCGTTTTTGCGCCGCGTTGGATATCCGCGGAAGCCGCTTGTCCTCGGAAGCCTTTGCGGAAAAATTGGGGGAGCTTGCGTGCGGCGGCGAGAGCGATCTCTGTTTTGTCATCGGCGGCTCGCTTGGCTTGTCGGCGGCGGTACTCGCGAGAGCCGATCTGCGCCTGTCTTTTTCGGACATGACCTTCCCGCACCAACTCATGCGCGTGATTTTATTGGAACAACTCTACCGCGGGTTCAAAATTTTGAGGAACGAACCCTATCATAAGTAGGGGGCTTGGGGGGCTGACCGGGGGCTGCGAAACAGGCAATTTTGAAAAAACGGTCTTTACAACAAGGGGCGGGCATGGTAACATACTGATTGCGGTTTTATGCCTCTTTAGCTCAGTTGGCTAGAGCACCTGACTCTTAATCAGGGTGTCCTCGGTTCGAGCCCGAGA
>JAITNA010000001.1 GCA_031290715.1 Eubacteriales Family XIII. Incertae Sedis bacterium
CGGACGTACACGCTCCTTCCCATCGACGGCAGCGCCGATTTCTTCAAGCGGCGCCGAAAGCGCCGGACGAAGGCACGGCTCCCCTCGGACGGGACGTGTGCCTGGCTGCGGGAAAACGACGCACATCAATTTGAATTTCGCTTTGATGAGGAGGACCGAGTGTATTATGACGCGCCTGCGGAGGATAGCTTTGTATATACGCACAGATCGGAGGTGACAGCGTGAGGGATTATCACATCAAGGCGCAGGACGGAGAGCCCACAGAAGCAAGATTGCAGGAAATCCGGTGGTTTTGCTACCAATACCCGGAATGGGCATCGTCCGGAACAGAAGAGGGCAAAGCAAAAATGAAATTGGTGGAGGATGCTGTGTCTAAGGTGACAAACGGATTCGCGGGTATAAAAGCGCCCTTATTGCTCCATATCACCAATCGAAATATAAGCATGACGAGATTTCAGAAAGATGGGCTGCCCTGCGGCAAGTCGATGTTTTATGATCTCCGGCGCAAAGTATACATCCTGCTTAACCAACGCATACCATGAGGAAAGGAATAACGAAGCGATGGGAAAGAAAAGACAGTACCGCCCGGACGAACACGGCGAACACCAGATTGCATTCAAGAAAAACAAGCGGCGTATCTACGCGACACAGAACATATGCGGCATTTGCGGGACGCCGGTGGACGCCGCGCTTCGATTCCCGCATCCAATGAGCAAATGCGTGGATCATATCATACCCGTGAACAGGGGCGGCCATCCATCCGACATTGACAACCTACAGCTCGCGCACCTCTCTTGCAACCGGCAGAAGAGCGACAAAATAAAACAAGAGGTCAAGGGGCCGGCAGAAAACGAGGGAACATTGTCGAATAGGATTTTGCCTCAATCGCGTGACTGGTCGCAGTATCGGCCGGAGGAAAAATAGGGGGCATATACCCCCCTCTTGCCGGCCTGAAAGGTTCGCACCGTCACTCGTTAAAAAAATACAGCATTGGGATATATTGGATGGGAGATATTTTCAAATAGAAAGGAACAGGGTAAAGAATCATGTTGAACGAATTGGAAAGAAAGCTGAAAATTAAACGCGCGCGCGTTCTTGCGCGCTACAACTGCTATGAAATGAAAAACGGCATGAAAAACTATGGAATTGCTGTACCGGATAGCATGAAAGCGATGGTTTCCGTACTGGGCTGGTGTGCAAAAAGCGTGGACGGGCTTGCCGATCGCCTGACGTTCCGCGGCTTTGCCGGCGATGATTTCAACATCATGAAAATCTACGAACACAACAATCCGGATATGCTGTTTGACTCGGCGGTCACATCCGCCCTTGTCGGCTCGTGCGCTTTCGTCTACATCGCCGAGGATGAGGACGGATATCCCACGCTTCAAGTGGTCGATGGCGCGAACGCGACCGGAAAGATCGACGAAACCACCGGAATGCTTACGGAGGGCTACGCGGTGCTGAAGAGGGACGACAAGGGCGCGGAAGAGTTAACCGCATATTTCGAGCCTTACAGGACGGTATACTATGAGGGGGTGAATCCTGTCCGGGAGTTTGAGCACCCTGTTCCGTTTCCGCTGCTTGTCCCGATCATACACCGGCCGGACGCTGTGCGCCCGTTCGGGCGGTCACGGATCAGCCGGGCGTGCATGAGGATCATGCAGGATGCCCGTGAGGTGGTACGTCTTTCGATGGTGGCGGCACAATTCTACTCGTTCCCTCAAAGATACGTCGTCGGCACAGACGATAATTTAGAACTCGACCGGTGGCGGGCGGCCGTTTCGACGATGTTCAACATCTCAAAAGGCGAAGATGGGACGATTCCGAATATCGGGCAGTTTCAGCAGCAGTCCATGGAACCGCTGTTCTCGCAACTGAAAATCTACGCGTCGCTGTTTTCCGGGGAAACAGGAATATCGCTTCAGGAGCTCGGTTTCACGGACGCAAATCCTGCCAGTGCGGACGCGATCATCAGCGGCCGCGAGGGGCTTCTGCTGAACGCGAGGAAAGCGCAGCGCAATTTCGGCAGCGGGTTCCTCAATGCGGGAATTGCCGCCGCGTCACTGCGGGACAAAACCGCATATAATCGGCACGAGTTCAGGCGCACAAAGCCGGAATGGTATCCGGTGTTTGAACCGAATCTTTCAACCCTCGGCGACAGCATAATCAAAATCAATCAGGCGGTCCCCGGATTCTTCGACCGAGAGAGTATATCCAAGCTGTCCGGCATCGACGTAGAGGACCGTGCGGCACTGACTCTTAACGCCGCGCTTAGCGAGGAAACAGCATGAGCACCGCCGACATCGCCCCGGCGCTCTGGGCGAAAATGCGCGGCTCGTATCTTGCGGCGGTGTCCGGGGATACGGAACTGCGGGCGATCAACGCTATCGCCAGATCGGGAAAGGCGACGCACCTTGAAACGCAGCGCTTGGCGGCGAGACTCGCAGAGATTACATCGGAATCGTTGACCCGGAGCATTTTTCCGGATACGCTTCCGAACGGCTGTTTTTATTACAACATCGGGCAGAGGACGGTAATACCGCTGATCGGGATGTCGCACGACCTCACGATGAGTACGGCGTCATTGATACAAGCCGTACTGAACAAAAACACGGGGATCGGACTGAAAGCCGTAACGCCGCCCCTCAACTCCGGAGTCGTGAACGGAATATTAAACCAACTCACCAACGCGGGCGACGACTATACCAAGATACTGTCCATCCTCGGCGAACCGGTGCGGAACACCATCGCGCATTTCGGCAACGATTTTGTCAAAGCGAATGCTGACTTTCAGCGCCGCGCCGGACTGCAGCCGCAGATCGAGCGGCAGGCCCACGGCTCCAAAACCTGCGCATGGTGCAGAGGCCTTGTTTGGAGCGGCGACTACGGGGACGAGCCCGCGGACTTCTACCGCAAGCATGACTATTGCCGCTGCACCGTACTGTTTACACCGTCGAAAGACGGGAATGTAAAGCAAAACGCGCATTCAAAGAAATGGGTGTAAACCGGTGGTACAGGTGATATGATAAATTTCTTGGAGCGTGATAAGCCGCGCGCCGAAGCGCTGTACGATACAGTGAGAAACCTGCAGGGCGATATCGGGATCATCGCTGAGGCGGCGGATATCTTTCCATACGAAGCGGCCGATATTAAGGATTACGTTTTCAGTAATTCGGAACATTGGCCTTTTGCTCCGCAAGCCGAGGCGTGGCTTTGGATATATGACGGAGATGGAACGCCTGAAGATTTTGTATTTATCGAGCACGAGCGAGTTGAACTCTCTTACAGGCAGGACGGGATGGATTATGCAAGTGCCCACGAACTGGCGAATGAAGATGCGAATTGGGAAGAATTGATTTATAAAAAATACGGAGGTAAATGATATGTTCCGGGATTTGAAAAAGGTCGAAGAAACAAATATCTATGTGGATTACGCCTATGGAAAAGAAGGCGGCGTTCTTGGAGGACTAATCCGCGTCTGGAAAGAAACGGGAAGCGCAAAAAAATTAAAACCTCTGCCTGATGAAACAGAGGGTGAGTTTAGATTTTTTGGGATGGCATTGCTCGGCAATATTGAAGAGGCGGGTTATCCTGATGAATTTACCATGCGGATAACGTAACAGCAGTTTTTCGATGGCAAGGGCGAAACACGGCAGACAGGAGCCGACCAGACAGGTCGTCATACCCTACACGAAAACGCAAGGCGCGAAAGCGATCACGCTGTACAACTCGAAGCGCCGCAAGGCCCTTGCGTGGCAGAAGGGCATTGTCAAAGATATTCTCGCGACGGGAAAAAGAGGGCTGTGGACGCACTCGAAATTCGGCCTATCCGTCCCGCGCCGGAACGGGAAGAACGAGATCATCATTATGCGGGAAGTATACGGCCTTGTTGAGCTGGGCGAGAAGATACTTCACACAGCGCACCGCACGACCACGGAGCATGCGGCATGGGAACGGCTCTATGAGTGGTTCCGCGAAAGCGGGAACGGCGGCTTGATCGCGTCAACATACCGCTCATACGGCCTTGAACACATCATCCTCACAAATGGGGGCGAAATCAAGTTCCGGACGCGAACGACAAAAGGCGGCCTTGGGGAAGGCTATGACCTGCTTGTCGTCGACGAAGCGCAGGAATACCAAGACGATCAGGAACAGGCGCTCAAATACGTTGTGTCAGACTCAAAAAACCCGCAGACGATTTTCACGGGCACCCCGCCGACGCCGGCATCGTCCGGAACGGTGTTCTTGAAATACCGGAATCTTGTCTTGTCAGGCATGAGCGCCGATAACGGATGGGCGGAGTGGGGCGTGGACGCCGAGACGGACCCGCAGGACAAAAATGCATGGTATGAAACAAACCCGTCGATTGCCGTCATCATCTCCGAACGGGCAATCTCGGACGAGATCGGAAACGATGATCTTGATTTCAATATCCAGCGCCTTGGCTACTGGGTGCGGTACAACATCAAATCGGCGATCACGAGGAAAGAGTGGGATGCCCTCGCTGTCCCAAGCCCGAACCCGAATGGCAAGCTATCCGTGGGTATCAAGTACGACCATGGCGGCGAAACAGTGAGTATGGCCATCGCCGTCAAACACGGGGAGGATAAGATATTCACGGAAGCCATCGACTGCCGGCAGACGCGGGAGGGCAGCGATTGGATCATTGGGTTCCTCCTCGCGGCGGCGCCCGCCATCGGCAAGATCATCATCGACGGCGCATCCGGCCAGTCTGTCCTTGCCGCACAGCTCAAGAGAGAGAAAATCAAAGGCATCATCCTGCCGACTGTGAAGCAGGTCATCACGGCAAACTCGGCATTTGAAAGCGCCCTGCACGGCGGCCGTATATGCCACGCAGGCCAGCCGTCGCTTGTGCAGGCCGCGTCAAATTGCGAAAAGCGCGCCATCGGGACATCGGGCGGATTTGGTTATCGGTCAATCAACCATGACATTGAAGTATCACTCCTCGATGCCGTACTCCTCGCACATTACGGCGCGGAGTACTACGCTGTAAAAGAGAAAAGCCAAGCGGTTTCTTACTGACACCCACCCCCGACCGAGAATCATTGCCCCGGAAAACTGCGGAATCCGGGGTAATGCTTTTTTTGGGGAAACATAGTAAATTTTATATAACAGCATTTGCAGACAGTACCTTACTCAGGGGAAAGAGGAGAACCATGGCAGATTTCACGGCAGTAACGATTGAAACACAAGAACAGTTTGACGATCTGGTCAAGGACCGGCTGGCCAGACAGGAGAAGCAGATACGCGAACAGGTCAGCGGGGAATACGCGGATTATAAAGACCTGAAACGCGCCGCTTCCGAACACGAGACCGCAAGGAAAGGGTGGGAGACGGAGAAGGACGACCTGAACGGCAAGCTCGAAAGCGCAAACACCCGGATCAAAACCTTTGAAATGACAGCGCTCAAAGCGAAGATTCTCGCCAAAGAGGAAATCCCATGGAATCTGCGCGAACAGGCGATTGAGCTTCTCAAAGGCGAGACGGAAGATGAGATCAAGGCAAGTGCAAAATTAGTAAAGACGCTGCTCGGCAAAGGGCCGGGCGGGCGCCTGCCGCAGAAAACGCCGATTGACGGGGGCGGCGGGCAGCCCGATGCGTATCTCGGATGGTCAAAGCAAATAGGAGGTACAGAGTAATATGGCTAATATAATCAATGCCGGCACGAGTTTCCCGCCGGAGATCGCTGAAGAGGTATTCAACCTTGTCAAAGGCGAATCGGCGCTCGCGAAGCTTTCGGATCAAAAGCCGATCCACTTCAGCGGCGATACGTTCTGGACATTCAACTTGGACAGCGAGGCGGCCATCGTCGGCGAATCGGCGCAAAAGACGAATGGCGGCGCGACCGTCGGCCAGATCACAATCAAGCCGCTCAAGTTCGAGTATGGCTTCCGCGTGTCAAACGAGTTTGTGATTGCAAACGACGAGCAGCGGGCGGACATCCTGCGCGGCGTTCCGGAAGCGATGGCGAAGAAAATGGCGAGAGCCCTCGATATCGCCGCGCTGCACGGGGTCAATCCCAGAACGGGGACACCCTCGCCGCTGATCGGAGCCAACCACTTCGATCGGGCGGCAGAGAGTGACGGGTCTGCGACAATCACGGGTACCGCCAACCCTGACGCGGATATTCAGGGCGCCATTTCCGCGATCGCGGCGCAAAACAACGAAGTCACGGGGGCGGCGATTTCCCCCATATACGCTTCGCAGCTTGCCGCCCTGAAAGATTCCACGGGCCGGCAGATGTTCCCGGAGCTCGGATACGGTGTGAATGTGTCAAGCATCAAAGGGCTGCCGGTCGCGGTAAATTCCACGGTTCCGGTCGCCGGCTCCGGCGGGGATCGCGCCGTCGTCGGCGATTTTCGGAACCGGTTCCGCTGGGGTGTTGCGGCGGAAATCCCGTTCAAGGTCATTGAGTACGGCAATCCGGACAATGACAATGAAGCCGGCGACCTTCAGGGGAGCAATCAGGTGTATCTTCGCTCGGAAGTATTTTTCGGGTGGGGCATTCTCGATTTTTCCTCTTTCGTCCGCATCATCAATGCATAAGGAGGGATAAGACATGTTTGTTTACAAAAACAAAAAAACGGGCAGCGTCATGACCATCGGGTTTGAATTCGCGAATGACGAATGGGCGCCTATTAAGGGCAAGGACAAAAACAAGGGCAAGGACAAAGACAAGGGCAAGGAACCGGAAACGGGTACGCCGCCCCCGGCATCCGGCGAAAGTTCGGAGGAGTAACCCATGCCCGATCCGTTTGCGGCAACAGGGGACATCGCGGCGCTTTGGCGCCCTTTAACCGGCGACGAGATCACGCGCGCAAATGCGCTGCTGCCTGTCGTATCGGACACGCTCCGGCAGGCAGCAAAGGACGTTGACCGGGACTTGGACGCGATGATAGAAAGCGGAGATATCCTCGCAAACGTCGTAAAGTCTGTCACGGTAGATGTCGTGGCACGGACGCTGTTGACCTCTACGGCCGATGAACCGCTGACGCAGTTTTCACAAGGCGCGGGCGGCTACACGGTATCGGGATCGTTTCTCGTGCCGGGCGGAGGGCTCTTTATCAAACGGGAAGAGCTTCGGCGGCTCGGCATCCTGCACAGACAGCGCATGACGATGATCGACGCGGACATGGGAGCTTTTGATGAAAAGCCGAATCAAGGGAATTGACGTGATCCTGCGGCAGCGCAGGGATGCAGGACCGGACGAGATCGGAAACCCCATATGGGGATTTGAGATCATTACGGTGGGAAACGTCCTCGTCGAGCCGTCATCGGACGCGGACAGGACGGAAAGCATGAACCTTTTCGGGAAGGCGGCGGGATACACGCTCCACATCCCGAAAGGCGACGCGCATGACTGGGAAAACGCGGAGGTTGAGTTTTTCGGAAGAACGTTCCGGACAGTAGGCATCGGCAGACGTTATATCAAAGAGAATGTACCGCTCGAATGGGATATGAAGATTGGGTGCGAGCTGATAGATGTCCAAGATTGAGATTGAACTGAACAGCAAGGGCATCGGTGAACTGCTCCGCTCGGCCGGCGTGGAATCGTTTCTCAGCTCGCTCATGCGATCCAAGGCAGCCGGCGGAAAATTCTACGTGAACACATCGAAGAACGGCAGCCGAGCCCGCGCTTTCGCCGGCACGAGAAACCGGAAGAACATCGAACTGCTCAGGGACGTATTCCGATGATTGAGAAAATCGTTAGAGACTGGCTTATGGAAAAATTGGATGTCCCGGTTTACACGGAGCTTCCGCCCTCGCCCCCGGCCCGGTACGTCCTTATCGAAACCGTCGGCGGCGATATGACGAATCATATCCACAGCGCGATGGTATCGGCCGTGACGCGGGGAAGCGCCCTTATGGACGCGATCGAGACAGCGGGCCGCGTAAAGAAAGAAATGCTGTACGGCATCCTTGAAAGCGACGATGTTCA
>JAITNA010000026.1 GCA_031290715.1 Eubacteriales Family XIII. Incertae Sedis bacterium
AGTCCCGTCATGATCTTATCGTGTTTATCTTATCGCATTCATCTTATCGCATTCATCTTATCGCATTCATCTTATCGTGTTCTGCGCGCCAATTCACGCGCCAAGCTGATGAACAGATCCACGCGGCCCTCGTCGCCGCCGCCGCGCTGAATGGCATGCACCGCCCGCTCCGTCAGCTCGCCGAGCCGCCGGTAAGACGCTTCCGTGCCATGCAGGGACGGGTATGTGGCCTTGTGCGCCCGCTCGTCCTTCCCCGGCGTTTTCCCAAGCGTTTCCGCGGCTCCCGTCACATCGAGGATGTCGTCCGCGATCTGAAACGAAAGCCCCAGATTTTCCCCGAAAACGCTGAGATTTTCGATCATGTCCGGCTTCGCCCCGCCCAGATACGCCCCCGCCAAGATCGCCGCGCGAATGAGCGACGCCGTCTTGTTGATGTGGATATAGTCGAGCATCTCGGCTGAAACCGCGCGGTTTTCCGCTTCGATGTCGGCCACCTGCCCCGCGATCATGCCGCGGCAGCCGCAGCCCCGCGCAATCTCCGCGCCTGCGCGAATCCGCCGTTTGAGCCCCGCCGCGTCGTCCAAGTACAGCAGATAATCCTTGTGAATGAGCTCAAAAGCCGCGCTGAGCAGCCCGTCCCCCGCCAGAATCGCCATGGCTTCGCCGTAGACCTTGTGGTTCGTCGGCTCTCCGCGCCGCAAATCGTCGTCATCCATCGCGGGAAGGTCGTCGTGAATGAGCGAATAATTATGAACAAATTCGACCGCGCAAGCGTACGGCGCCGCTTCCCGCGCGTCCCCGCCCGCCAATTCACAGGCGAGCAGCAGCAGCACCGGCCGGATCCGTTTCCCCGGCGTCCTCAGCGTATACCGCATCGCTTCAAACAAGGTCTTGGATTTTCCGTCGACCTCCGGCAGCAGACCGACAAGGCTCGACTCCACCAAGTCCTTGAGCCGCGCGAATTCGGGAGAGTCGTCGATCATCGTTCGCGCTCCATGCCTTCCTCGATCACGAGAATGCGCCGGTTCGCGTCCTCCAAAATCGCCTTGCAGCGTTCATAGTACGCTAATCCTTCCTCGTACACGGCGATCGCTTCGTCGAGCGGGACATTTTCCCGCGACAGCGATTCGGAAAGCGTTTCCAATTTGTCCATCGCTTCCTCAAACTTGACCTTTTCGGGAATTGCGAATTTTTCACTCATTCATCGTCACCTCTCTCACCTGTATGCGGGCCCGCCCGTCTGAAAATACCGCCGCCGCCGTGTCGCCGGCCGAAAGCCGCCCGGCCGAGGGGATGGCGCGGCCGTCCGGGCCCTCGATGATCGCGTAGCCGCGGGACAGGATGCCAAGCGGATTCAGGTTCAAAAGACGTTCCCCGCAAAGGTCCGCCCACCCGCTCAATCCCTGCAGCCGCGCGCGTACCGCCGTCTGCATTTGTGTTCGGTACGCGTCCGCGCGCGCGCCCTGCCGGCCTGCCCGCCCGGACAGCCGGGCATGAAGCCCATCCATATTGTTTGCGCGGACACGCATATCGGCGAAAGCCAATTTCCGGGCCATGCCGTCTTTCAGCGCGTATCGAAGCGACAGTACATCCTGCGACAGCTCCCCCGTATCCGGCACCGCCATCTGGGCGGCCGCGGTCGGGGTTTCCGCCCTGCGGTCCGCCACAAAATCCGCAATCGTCACATCCGTTTCGTGCCCGACCGCGCTGATTACCGGTATCTTCGACGCGAAAATCGCGTCCGCTACGGCTTCGTCGTTGAACGCCATCAGATCCTCCGCGCTGCCGCCGCCCCGGCCGACAATGATCACATCCGTATCGGCATAATCCCGCCCGATCTGCGCGAGCCTGTCCGCAATCATGGCCGCGGCGCCCTCCCCCTGCACAAGCGAGGGAAAAATCAGGATATCGCAAACGCTGTTGCGCGCGGTCATGATCTTGACCATATCCTCGACGGCGGCCCCCGTTTTCGACGTCACAATCGCCGCGCGCAGCGGGAAAGCCGGCAGCGGTTTTTTGCGCGCCGCCTCAAAATACCCTTTTTCGGCAAGACGCTTTTTCAATCTTTCAAATTCCGCGGCAAGCGCGCCCTGCCCCTCCTGAAACACCCGCCGGATGTTCAGCGAATAGCTCCCGCCCTTCTCGTAGACGTTCACATAGCCCTCGCACACGACCGCGCCGCCCTCGCGGAGGTCTATTTCCAACGTGCGGAAAACACCCGCCGGAAGAAAACAGCTCACATGGGCGCCGGCGTCTTTCAAGCCGAAAAACACATGACCCGAACTATGCCGTTTGAGCCCCGTGATTTCACCGGCGACCATAACATCGGAAAGAACACTGTCCGATGACAGAATCCGTGCGATATACGCATTGAGCTGACTGACGCGAATCGGCTTTTTTGCCACTCCGAATACCTCCGTTATATAAAGATATTATATACCCCCCCGCCAAAAATTCAAACACCCTCCGCTGTCATTCCCCCGTCACCAGTCAATTGCTCGCGTTCTCTGGGATTCACGCTCGCCTATTATAGTGGCTGTGACTCATGCGCTTGAAGATTGCGTAAAATACAATGCCTATTGCGATAGGTAATAGTAGCCAACCAAGATTCTGGAAAAACCGATCAAATAAATTCCAACCAAGATTGGATGCAATATCATCATTCGGCCCTGAAAATGCCCATGAACGGATACCAAGAAAAATACCGACGATGCTTCCTGTAACAACAGATGCCGTT
>JAITNA010000140.1 GCA_031290715.1 Eubacteriales Family XIII. Incertae Sedis bacterium
AAGTTGTCGGCTCTGATTACCGCGATACACGCGGCTTAGAAACGCTGAAACACGAGATCGCCCAGAGTACTACGGGCGGCATCTCGTTCATAGACATTTTCGAGGTCTATGATGGCGACAATCGTGTTGTGATGTTCAAAATCCCTGCCGCCGTGATTGCCATACCCACCGCTTGGAAAGGCGTTTGGTACGGGCGCGACGGCGAATCCCTCGGCAAGCTCTCCCTTGAGGAACTCGACCGAATCCGCAGTCAAGTGCGCCGCGACTGGTCAAAGCAGTTGGTTGACGGTTCATCTGTGAAACATCTGGACGCGGAGGCTTTGTCAATCGCCAGAGAGAACTACAAAATCAAACTGAACAAACCGCACATTGGTAAAGAGATTGATGCCATGACAGACGAGGAGTTCTTGACGAAGATAAAGCTGATGGAGGACGGCAAGCTCACGAACGCCGCCATCATTCTCTTGGGCAGCCCCGACCACGACGACCTGTTTTCGCCGCCCGCCCGTGCCATGTGGCGGCTGCACGGCAGCAATGACGTGGACTTGGACTACCGCGAGCTTCGCATCCCGTTCATCACGGTCGTTGACCGCTTGTTTGAGATGGTTCGCAAGCTCACTTACAGGTATATTCCGAACAAGAAGTCCCTTGCAACTGTAGAGATAGAGCAGTACGACGAGAGCCTGTGCCACGAGCTTTTGAACAACTGCATCGCTCATATGGATTACTCCATCGGCGGGCGCATTTACCTTGACGAGTTTGAAGACAAGCTCACCATCTCCAATTCCGGCGACTTTCTGCCCGGCAACATCGTAAAGGTGTTGAAGCCGGAGTACACGTCGCCGTATTACCGCAACCAGCTCCTTGCGGACGCGATGGTGCTTTTCAATATGATAGATTCCGCGGCGATGGGCATACGCAAGGTCTACCGTATCCAGAAAGACCGCTTCTTCCCGTTGCCGGACTACGAGTATGGCGACAGCCGCAAAGTCGTCGTGCGCGTGTATGGCACGACGCTGGACATGAACTACACTCACATACTGTTCGACCACCCGGAGTATGACCTGAATACGGTGTTCCTGCTCGACAAAGTACAGAAGCACCAAGAGATAGGTGAAGCGGATGCCAAATACCTGCGCTCTCTCAACCTGATTGACGGAAGAAAGCCGAACTTGTTTGTCTCCGCAAAATATGATGATGCAGGAAAAGGCTCGATTGGTGACAAAGTGGATGTCACCAATCGAGTCACCAAAAATGTCACCAATCACGCCGTCGAAACTGTCACCGAAATAAATGAGCCTCAAAGTAAGATACTCGATATTATCAGAGACAACCCAAGTATAACCATGGTAAAGCTCGCAGAAGTCGTCGGCATTCACGAGCGTACTGTCAAGCGGAACATGAAGCTATTGCAAGATGCCGGAATAGTCGAGCGCGTAGGCTCGTCACGAAAAGGATACTGGACAATCAACGCGGATGAGTGAATCGCCAGTGAAGCAAGATGGGTGCAAATCAAAAAAGTTCTTGGGATACGGCGAGAGGGCGCGATGAAGTACGCGGATGTTGTGATTGAAACGAAGAGTGACGCGGTTGACAGCTTCTTTACCTATCAGACGGGCGAGTTTGGGGATTCGCTGCGCGTCGGCTCGAAGGTGTCCGTCCCGTTCGCGCGGGGCAAGGGCGTCAAGACGGGCTATGTGTTTGCGCTGTATGACGCGCTGCCAAAGGCACTGGAGGGCAAACGCATCCGCGGCATCGAGGGGGTCGACGAGCAGCTTTCGATCTCGGCGGGCAGCGCGGAGGTTTGCCGCTGGATGCAGGCCCGTTATTATTGCCGTCTGATCGACGCGGTGAATTGTTTCGCGCCGGCCGGAAAGGTTTCCAAGACAGGCAAGAAACGCGTGCCTCTGAAAGCGGAGGTTGAGCAAGAAAGCGAAGCCCCCGCGCTCACGAACGAGCAGAAAAGGGCTGTTTCCGTCATTCTGCCATCCCTTGAGGGGCGGGAAGCGGGCGTGTTTCTGCTGCATGGGGTGACGGGCAGCGGAAAGACCGAGGTCTATTTGACGGCGGCGGGGCACGCCATACGGCAGGGGCGCAAGGTCGTCATGCTCGTGCCGGAGATCAGCCTGACCCATCAAACGGTCGAGCGCTTTATCCGGCGTTTCGGACAGGAGCGCCTTGCGATTCTGCACAGCAAGCTGTCCGCGGGCGAGCGCTTTGACGAGTGGGTCCGGATCAAGAACGGGGAAGTTGACATCGTGATCGGCGCGCGCTCCGCGGTGTTCGCGCCGTTTGAAAACCTCGGCCTTCTGATTGTGGACGAGGAGCACGAGGGTACCTACAAATCCGATATGAGCCCCAAGTACGACGCGGTCGAGGTCGCGATCAAACGGGCGAAGGCGGCGCGGGCCGTCACGATTCTCGGCAGCGCCACGCCCTCCGTCGTGTCCTCCTATCGGGCGGAACGCGGGCTTTATACGCGCATTCTGCTCACGAAACGTTACAATACGACGCCGCTTCCGCTGCTGAAGGTGGTCGATATGCGCGCGGAACTGCTGCGCGGCAACAAGAGTATTTTCAGCGGGGACCTCTATGCTTCCATGCTCGACGCGCTCGGCGCCGGGAAGCAGGTCATGCTCTTCCTGAACCGGCGCGGCTGGTCCTCCTTTGTGTCCTGCCCGCACTGCGGCTATGTGATGAAGTGCGAGCGTTGTAATATTTCATTGACCTATCACAAAGCTGAGGATCGGGCGGTCTGTCACTTTTGCGGCCTGAGCCGGCCTGTGCCGCGGGCCTGCCCGTCCTGCGGCGGCGAGGGGCTGCGTTTTTTCGGGCTTGGCACGGAGCAGGTGGAGTCGCTGACAAGGGCGGCCTTTCCGGAGCATTCGATCGCCCGCATGGATGTGGACGCGGTCCGCGCAAAGGGCAGCGCGCAGAAGATTCTGAAGGATTTCGGCGCGGGCCGTATCGACATCCTCATCGGGACGCAGATGATCGCCAAAGGACTGGACTTCGCGAATGTCGCGCTCGTCGGCGTGATCGCCGCGGATATCAGCTTGAACATCCCCGATTTCAAATCGCCCGAGCGCACCTTTCAGCTCATCACGCAGGTGGCGGGCCGGGCCGGGCGCAGGGAGGAACGCGGCCGTGTCATTGTGCAGACCTATATGCCTGAAAACTACGCGATCGAAGCGGCGGCGAACCACGACTATGAGGGCTTCTACCGTTCGGAACTCTTTTTCCGGCAGACGCTCGACTACCCGCCGTTCAGCGACGTCATTCAGGCGACGGTGTTCAGCGAGAACGAGGAAACGGCCGCCGCGGGCGCGGAGCGGTTCAAGCGCGATTTTCTGGCGCTGTTCGCCGAGGGGGGAGGGCGGCAGGCCGTCGTGCTCGGCCCGAAGCCGGCGCCCATCGCGAGAATCGACGCGGATTTTCGTTATCAACTCTATATTAAAGCGGAAACGGGCAATCGGCGCGCGTACGAAAAAACGCTCGCGGCCCTGAAACGAAAAATCAATACCGATAACGCCGCCGGGTATCGTATAATGATAGATGTGAATCCGTACTCGCTGATGTGACGCGGGGAAAAGGGATCGGGATTCTGTATTCAGTAAAGGAAACGATGGGATGGCATTGAGAAAGATTTTACTCGAGGGGGACGAGCTTCTCCGGAAGCGTTCGCGGGAAGTGACGGAGGTCACGGAGCGGATTCGCGTGCTCATAGAGGATATGCGGGAAACGATGTATGAGGCGAACGGGGTCGGGCTCGCGGCGCCGCAGGTGGGCGTTTTGCGGCGCGTCGTCGTGATCGACGCTACGGCGCCGGCCGATGAGGACGGCGAGGGAGAGGACGGCGCGG
>JAITNA010000156.1 GCA_031290715.1 Eubacteriales Family XIII. Incertae Sedis bacterium
GAAGCGATCGTGTGAACCAAATCGGCAATATATGGAGGGAAATGATGATTCGATCGAGGGGAATTCTGCCTTTTTTAATCTGCGTAATCTTGGGCGGGTTCATGGTTTTACCAATGACCGCTTATGCGGATACGGGGCCGAAGCCTTCTGTTGCGGTTGATTTTAAAGGTCTTGAAAACGAAACTTACTACGCGACGCTGTTGTCCCAAACCGCAAGTACAGGGCCGTTTAACGCAACAATAGAGGACGATTTGATCTACGTTCCGGAAAATGTTAGCGCGGAATATCTTGATGAATATATTGAGGACTATAATCTCCGGTGCAAATTTGCGTCTTATGAGGATGTTGACGGATATTATTTTTTGGATTTTTACGGCGATTGTTCCGAAACATCCCAATTCGTTTGGAGCTATCATCCCCCGTCCAACTTCAAAATCCTGCTTTACTTTCCCGAGAAGGACAGTTTTATGGTAAGCGCTGAAATTTATGAAAGTTACGCTTTTAGGAGTTATTACACCGCGTATATTACGGAGGAAATACAAGCGGCCGCAAATTACAACGGGGGTATGACCGTCGAAAAGAGCTATAACTATGTGCGGGAGATTATTTTTTTTCTGATTCGGATCATCGTGACCATTGTGATTGAATTGCTGATTGCTTTGCTGTTTGGGTTCCGGGCGAAGAAGCAAATACTTGTTATCCTGATTGTGAATATCATCACGCAGTTCGTATTAAATATTTTGCTTAATGTCATCAACTACAACTATGGCGCTTTGATGTTCTTGATCACTTATGTTTTGGCAGAGGTTGGGATCATTATCTTAGAAGCGGTCGTTTACTATATCTATCTCAACAAATACAGTACGAAAAAAAAGATCCGGAAGTGGATCGCGCCTCTCTATGCGGCGGCCGCGAACATTGCGTCTTTTTGTATCGGGGTTTTTATCGTGATGGTCACGCCGTGGCTTTTCTAGTTATTTCTGAATATTTCTGAATATTATACTGCCGGCATTTTTTGCGTGTGGCGTTCTTGCGGCAGTTGATATAGAATACAGGTATAGATATATATCGTGAACTTTTGCGGACAGAGGACGGCAAATGAAAAAAAAATTCAATACGGCGGGATTGTGTATTCCCGAGCGGCATTATATGGTGGATATATCGGCGCGGGTCGCCGAGATCAAGCAGATGGCGGACGACGGCGAATATTTCACGATCAACCGCCCGCGTCAGTACGGCAAGACCACGACGCTGAATCTGCTGTCGCGGGCGCTTCAAGGCGAATATGCGGTTATTGATACCAGTTTTGAGGGAACAGGAGATAGCCTGTTTGAATCGGAGCAGGCATTTTGCTCGCGCATTTTCAAGAGGTTCTCAAGCAATGTGAAATTCACGGATGAGCAGTTTTCCGTATTACTGCTGAAGTATCAAAACGAAATCCATGATTTTGACAGCCTTTCCGATGGAATTTCGAGTTTAATCATGGAGACAGGCAAGGGTATCGTGCTCCTGATAGACGAAGTGGACAAAAGCTCTGAAAGCAAGGTATTCCTGCAATTCCTTGGGTTGCTCCGAAACAAATACCTTGCGCGCAGCGCGGGAAAAGATATCACATTCCAAAGCGTGATCCTCGCGGGCGTGCACGACATCAAGAACCTGAAGCTGCGGATACGCTCGGAGGGAGATAAACGCTTCAACAGCCCGTGGAACATCGCCGTGAAGTTCCCGATCGACATGAGTTTTGCCGCGCAGGAAATAGCCGCTATGCTCACGGCATACGGAGCGGACAAGGGACTTGATTTCGATGCGGCGGCAATCGCCGCGGAGATACACAAGCTGACGAACGGCTATCCCTATTTGGTCAGCGACATCTGCCAAACCATTGACGAAGCGCCGGATCGTGACTGGACGCCGCAAGGCGTCACCGCCGCCGCGAAGATCATCCTGTATGAGAAGAGCACGCTGTTTGACGACGTCATCAAGAACATTGAGAACAACGAAGAGGTCAAGAACACGGTGATTGCCATGCTGCTGTCGGGAGAAAGTTTTTCTTACAACCCCTATACGTTCGAACAAGGCATCCTATATGGGATTTTCATTGAAAAGGACGGCAAAATGGCCATCCACAACCAATTGTTTGAAGAGATGATCTACGCCTATCTGCTCGAGCAGCAAAACATCAGACAATTGGCAAGGCCGCTGCTCTCCGTGGAGCAGGGCCAGTTCACGGAGTCGGGTCGGCTCGATATGGAACTCGTACTGCGCAAGTTCCGCGAGTTCATGCATCGCGAATATCGCAAGGAGGACGGAAAATTCATCGAGCGAAACGGAAGGATGCTTTTCCTCGCGTATTTGAAGCCCATTATCAACGGTAGGGGCAACTACTGGGTGGAGCCCGAAACGCGCGAGAACAAGCGCATGGATATCGCAGTCACATATTCGGACGAGGTGTTCATCGTCGAGTTGAAAATTTGGTACGGCAAGGAGTACATACAAAAGGGGCTGTTGCAGCTTGCGGGCTATCTCGATATCCAAGGCGAGAGCAAGGGTTACTTGATCACGTTCGGCCTTGGTCAAATGGACGACGCGGAACCGGAGTGGATCAAGGCAGAAGGTAAAAGTATTTTCAGCGTTATCGTCTGACATTGGAATCTGTACGCTTGGAAATGCTGATGCGCCGCAGCCATCTGCACAAATTCAGGAATCATGGCCCGTTCGGGAATCCGCACAGAGGGCAGGGGCGGGTGATGGCCATCTTGAAAATGCAGCCGGAAATCGGGCAAAAGGAGCTTGGTTATCTGCTTGATATGAGCAAGCAGTCTTTGGCGGAGCTTCTCGGAAAACTCGAAAAGAGCGGTTACATCACGCGCACGCAATCGGAACAGGACCGCCGGGCTTATATTGTTACATTGACGGACAAGGGGCGCAAAGACCTGTCGGATCCGGCGGAAAACGATGAGGCGGATGACGGGCGCGGGATCGGCAGCGGCTTTGATTGCCTGAATGACGAGGAACAGAAAACGTTCAGTGAGTATCTGGGGCGTATCACGGCGGAATTGGAACGGCAGCTGCCGGACGGCGATGCGGACGATTTCGCTTTTGCCGCGCAAATGCGGGAACAGTTTTTTGCCAATCAAGGTTTTGGCGGGCGGCGGTATGACTGCGGAGAATTTTTCGGCCGCGAAGGTTTTGATCCGCGCACGCGTGACGGAGGGTCGCGTCCGCACGGCGGCGGTTCACGCCGCGCACACTGGGGCGGTGGGGAATAAATCGCATAGGCGCGGCGAATAAATCGTGCGGGCTCTTGACGGGGAATCTATTAAGCGGTATACTGTTCACGAATTAACAGTTCAGCTTGTGGACGACGGAGAAAGATGAAACTATATGGCTGCGGATCTTGAATTGAAGAGAGAATTTTTGCACGCGATGTTTCGGATCAAGCGGGTCGCGGTCAATCTGCCCGGCGGAAAACTCTGCGGAGAGCAATTCGGCGTCAATATGGCGGAGCTTGCTGTGATGAAGGGCCTTTCCGCGGAGGGGATGGACGACACGGGCCGTCACCCGGGGCTTTCCGAGATCAGGGAGTACCTGTGTATCAGCAAGGCGGCGATATCCCAGATGCTCGGATCGCTGGAAAAGAAAGGCTTCATCACGCGCGAAACGGATCCTGACAACCGGCGCAGGATCATCGTCCATCTGACAGACGCCGGCGAGCGGGTGCTGGCGGGGGTGCAAAAGGACTTCGAGGAGAAGATCGACGCGATCATCGAACGATTCGGTGAAAAGAATACAAAACAGCTCATTCGGCTGCTGCTGCGTTTTTCCGAGGCCGTCGCCGGGGGGAACACACCCGCGGCGGGCAAGGAGTAACGATATGGCAATTCGCGTATTGATTACGGCGGGCGGCACTTCGGAGAAGATCGACAATGTACGCCGTATCACGAACTCCGGTACGGGGCGTCTTGGGGCGCTTGTCTGTGAGGCGTTCGCGGCAAGCGGAGAGGACTGCCGGATCACGTATATCTGTTCGGCAAACGCGGTAAGGCCCCATATGCGCAGGGACGGCCGCGTGACTGTGCATATGGCCGACGATGTGCAGACGCTGCGGGACACTGTGGAACAGACGCTGCGGGAGGTTCCGTTCGATGTGATCATACACAGTATGGCGGTCGGGGACTACACGGTGCGCGCGGTCACGGACGCGAAGCTCATGACGGGCGGGGTGATGGACCGTATCGAAGCGGCGGCCCGCGGGGATTCGGCGCCCGCGCGCGAAGCGGTCATGGACGGGATTCTGGCGCCGCCGCGGATACGGGACGCGAAGATTTCTTCGGACAAGGAAAACCTCATCATCGTTTTGGAGAAGGCGCCTAAGATCATCGCGATCCTGCGCGCGCTTGCGCCGGAAGCGGTGATCGTAGGCTTCAAGCTGATGTCGGATGTTTCCGAGGAAGAATTGATCGGCGCCGGGCGTGCGCTTCTTGAAAAAAACGACTGTGATTTTGTGCTTGCAAACGATATGCGGACCGTGCGGACGGATCGGCATGAGGGCGTACTCTTGAGCCGTGCGGGCGGCGCGGAGAAGGCGTTCGGCAAGGGGGAGATCGCGGGCTTGATCGTGCGGTGCACGATAGAAAGGGTTTTGCGGAAATGAGCAGGATTTTGCTGGGTGTGACGGGGGGGATTGCCGCGTACAAGGCGGCGGATCTCGCGAGCCGTCTTGTCAAGGACGGATTCGGCGTCGATGTGGTCATGACGAAGAGCGCGTGCGCTTTCATCGCGCCGCTTACGTTCCAAACGATCGTGCGGGGGCCGGTGTATACCGATACTTTCGCGCCGGTTTCGGACTACAGCGTGGAGCATATTTCGCTTGCGAAGCGGGCAGATTTGGTATTGGTCGCGCCGGCTACGGCCAATGTGATCGGCAAACTCGCGAACGGGATTGCGGACGATCTGCTGACGACCGTCCTCATGGCCGCATGGCGGAAACCCTGCGTGATCTGCCCTGCCATGAATACGGCGATGTACGAAAATCCGATGGTACAGGAAAATTTGCGGAAGCTCAGGGAGCGGGGCTATGCCGTCATTGAACCGGAGGCGGGAAGGCTCGCCTGCGGGGACGAGGGTCTTGGGCGGCTGGCGGATACGGGCATCATCGCCGCGTTCGCGAAGAAACTGACGGCACAATCGTGACAATTATTGTTATTGTTATAGAGCGGAAAGAGGAGAACGAATAGGTGAAATTCATATCATTGTTGTTTCGGTCAAAGAAAACGGTCTTGGGCGTCTTGGTGGTCATCGCGCTGCTCGTGGTGCAGGCGTACTGCGAGCTCGAGCTGCCGAACTACACGAGCGGGATCGTCGATGTGGGGATCATGCAGGACGGCGTGGAAAACGCGGCGCCGACGGAGATTCGCGAAACGTCCATGCAGGGGCTTGGGCTTTTCATGACGGAAAGCGAGCGGGAGACCGCGGGCGAAGCGTACGAAAACGACGGGGAGCGGGATGGGGTGCTGAAGCTCAAGTCTGTGTACGCGGACGATAAGGAGAAGATCAGCGAGCTGAACGATCTCTTCAAGCTGCCGATGCTCATCGGGATTCAGCTGCGGGCGGCGCAGGACGCGGCTGCGGGCACGGGCGCGGAAAGCACGGCGATCAAGCCGAACGCGGAATTGCTCGCGCTGATCCAGAAGATCATGACGGGGCAGGGCACGGATGCCGATGTCGAAAAACTTCACGAGTCCGTCAGCGGCCAGATGGAGGAGATGGGGCTCGGCGATACGATGATCGCGTCGGCGGCCGTCGAATACGTCAAAGCGGAATACGAAGAGATCGGGCTGGATATGCAGAAGCTCCAGACGGATTACATGGTTCATACCGGCCTCATCATGGGGGTATTCACGCTCATCGCGTGCGCGGCGGCGGTCATTGTGGGTTTGCTCGCGAGCCTGATGTCGGCGGGCATCGGGCGCCGGCTGCGGCGGGAATCGTTTGAGCGGATTATGAGTTTCTCCAATACGGAGATGGACAAGTTTTCCCCGGCGTCGCTCATCACGCGCAGTACGAACGACATTCAGCAGATACAGATGGCGATGGTATTCTTCCTGCGCCTTGTGCTTTTCGCGCCGGCTATGGCGGTCGGAGGCATCATCATGGTGGGGCGGACGGATACGGGCCTGTCATGGATCATCGTCGCCGCGATCGTTGTGCTTGCGGCGGTCATCGGTTCCTTGCTTGGGCTGACGATGCCGAAATTCCAAAGGATACAGCCTCTTATTGACAATGTCAATTTGGTCAGCCGCGAGATTCTCACGGGTCTGCCCGTCATTCGCGCGTTTTGCCGCGAGGATTTTGAGAAGAAGCGCTTCGACAAGGCCAATGTCGATCTTTACAAGACGCAGCTCTTTACGAACCGCGCGATGATGATGTTTTTCCCGCTCATCATGTTCGTCATGAATATCGTAATGCTGGGCATCGTCTGGTTTGGGGGCAAGGGAATCGATGCCGGGGATATGCAGGTCGGCGATCTTATGGCGTTCATGAGCTATGCCATGTTCATTGTCATGGCGTTCATGATGCTCAGTATGGTAACGATCATGCTGCCGCGTGCGAGCGTGGCGGCGCGGCGCGTACTTGAGGTCATCCATACGGACAGCACGGTCACAGACAAGCCGAAGGAAGATCTGAAGGACGAGGCGGCGGCGTTCAAGGGCCTTGTGGAATTTCACGATGTTTCGTTCCGCTATCACGACGCGGATGAGGATACGCTGTCGCACATCAGCTTTGCGGCGGAGCCGGGCAAGACGACGGCCATCATCGGGGGGACGGGCAGCGGCAAATCGACGCTCATCAACCTGATCCCGCGGCTGTTCGACGTCACGGAAGGCAGCGTCACCATCGACGGGATCGACGTCCGCGATCTCAGTCAGCACAAGCTGCGTTCCCTCATGGGATTTGTGCCGCAGAAAGGCGTCCTGTTTTCCGGGACCATCGAATCCAATCTGAAATTCGCGGGGCCGGAGGTGAGCGACGGGGATATGAGAACGGCTGCTGAAATCGCACAGGCGTCGGACTTTATCGCGGAGAAAGAGGGGGGATATGAGAGCGAGGTCAGCCAGGGGGGTACGAACGTGTCCGGCGGGCAGCGGCAGCGCTTGTCCATCGCGCGAGCCATCGCGAAGCATCCCAAGGTGCTGATCTTTGACGACAGTTTTTCGGCGCTGGACTTCAAGACGGACTCCAATTTGCGGCGGGCGCTTGTGCGCGGCGTCAGCGATTCGGCGCTGATCATCGTCGCGCAGCGGATCGCGACGATCTTGAGGGCGGATCGTATCATCGTACTCGAGGACGGGGAGATCGTCGGCGCCGGCACGCATGAGGAATTGATGAAGAGCTGCGGGATATACCGCGAGATCGCGGTGTCGCAGCTCAGCGAGGATGAATTGAGCGCGTAAGATATCGCGGCAGTATATAAAAGGAGATACAAGAAGTGGCGGACAATAACGAAAACAGAGGGCCTCAGGGCAGACGGGCGATAGGCCCCGGCGGCGGCCCTCCGGGGATGGTGGCGACAGAGAAGCCCAGAGATTTCAAAGGGACGATCCTGAAAATTTTGAAGTATATGGGGCGGCACAAGGTCGGGCTTGCGTTTGTCGCGATCTTTGCGATTGCCAGCGCGGCGTTCAATATTATTGGGCCCAAGGTCATGTCGCGGGCCATCACGGAGCTTTTTAACGGACTCGTGTCGAAGTTCACGGCGGGCGGGGCGATTGATTTTGAGAAGATTGCGGGGATTTTGCTCGGACTGGTTGCGCTCTATCTGGCATCCGTGCTGTTCGGCGTGTTCATGGGATGGATCATGAGCAACATTACGCAAAAGACAGGCTACGACCTGCGGACGGAGATCAGCGAGAAGATTCACCGCATGCCGATGAAGTATTTTGAGAGCAACAGCATCGGCGATGTGCTTTCGCGGATCACGAACGATGTGGATACGTTGACGCAGAGCCTGAACCAGAGCGTTACACAGCTGATTACGAGCGTGACGAGCATTGTGGGCGTGTTGATCATGATGCTGACGATCAGCCCGATCATGACCTTGATCGCCGTCGTCATGCTGCCGGTATCGATCGGGCTCATCGCGGTGATCATGAAATTCAGCCAGAAATATTTTTTCCGGCAGCAGGAATATCTGGGCAAGATCAACGGGCAGGTGGAAGAGGACATCAGCGGGCACAACATCGTCAAGCTCTTCACGCATGAGGAAGCGGCCAAGGAGCAGTTCAACGAAACGAACGAGGTGCTGTTCGGATCGGCGTGGAAGAGCCAGTTTTTCTCGGGGCTGATGTTCCCGATCATCAATTTTGTGAGCAATCTCGGCTATGTGGGCGTCGCCATCGTCGGCGGGCTGCTGGCTTTCAAGGGCACGATTACGGTCGGGGACATCCAGGCTTTCATCGTCTATGTGCGCAATTTCACACAGCCCATTACGATGCTGGCGCAGATCGTCAATCAGCTTCAGAGCATGGCGGCCGCGGCGGAGCGTGTGTTTGCTTTCCTCGGCGAGGAGGAGGAAACGCAGGACGCGGCGGACGCTTTTGAACTCGGCGAATCGGAGGGCGGGGTGCTTTTCGACCATGTGAAGTTTGGATACGACCCCGAAAAAACCGTGATCAAGAACCTGACGGAGAGTGTGGCGCCCGGCAGCACCGTGGCCATCGTCGGCCCGACGGGTGCGGGCAAGACCACTTTGGTCAAGCTTCTGATGCGTTTCTACGATGTGAATGACGGGGCGATCATTGTGGACGGGCATGACATCCGCACGATCCGCCGCGCGAGCCTGCGCGGAAACTTCGGCATGGTCTTGCAGGATACGTGGCTGTTCAAAGGCACGATTATGGAGAATATCAAGTACGGCCGGCCGGGGGCGACGGACGAGGAAGCGATGGAGGCGGCGAAGGCGGCCCATGTGCATCGTTTCATCAAAACCCTGCCGGACGGTTACAATATGGAGCTTTCCGAATCCGCTGATAATGTGTCCCAGGGGCAGAAGCAGCTCCTGACGATCGCGCGGGCGATTTTGGCCGACAGCCCGATCCTGATCTTGGACGAAGCGACTTCGAGCGTCGATACGCGGACGGAGGAACAGATCCAAAAGGCGATGAGCAATTTGAAGGCGGGGCGCACGAGCTTTGTCATCGCGCACAGGCTTTCTACGATCACAGGCGCGGACGTGATCCTCGTCATGAACGAGGGCGACGTGGTGGAACAGGGGACGCACACGGAGCTGCTCGCGGCGGGCGGGTTCTACGCCGATCTTTATAACGCGCAGTTTGACCGGGTCAGCGGGGAGGAATCCGCGT
>JAITNA010000186.1 GCA_031290715.1 Eubacteriales Family XIII. Incertae Sedis bacterium
ATCAGCCGGCAGCCCCATTTCAAAAAGCAGCGGAAAGACCAATTGATCGTTTGGGTCTACGGGCTGTTTTCGGACAGGCCCGGCGACTTCATCAAAAAAACCATCGCGGAATGCACAGGTTCCGAAATCGCGGAGGAATGGCTGTATCACATCGGCGTTCCCGAAAATGAAATCCACGAGCTGGCGATGAACAGCACGAGCTGCATTCCCACCATGATGCCGTACATCACGGCCTTCTTCATGCCGAGGGCGGCGGGCGACCGGCCGAAGGTCGTTCCGGACGGCTGCACAAACCTTGCCTTCATCGGGCAGTTCGCGGAAACGCCGCGCGATACCGTGTTCACGACAGAGTATTCCGTGCGCACCGCGATGGAGGCGGCTTATACGCTCCTTGATATCGACCGCGGCGTACCGGAGGTATTCGGCTCTTGCTACGACGTCCGCGTCCTTTTAGACGCAGCTTCGCGGCTTATGGACGGGAAAAAGGCGATCGATATGAAGCTGCCGCCGCACCTCAATCTGCTCAAAAAACTCTTCCTGAAAAAAATCTCAGGAACCGTGATCGAAGAACTCCTGAGAGAAACTGAATAGTAACCTACTCGGCGTTCAGCTAAATACTGTCATTCCCGGACTTGTTCCGGGAATCCAGTGACATATTTACCGCTGGATTCCCGGGATTGCCCTGCGGGCAACGCGGGAATGACATTATTTCAGCTCATGTCTGAATAGTAATCTTATCAATATTCAGCGTTTTTTCGAGCAGCGCCGTCACCTCGTTAATATTAATCGGCTTCGCCAAATGGCCGTTCATGCCGGACGCGATCGCGCGATCGACATCCTCTTTATAGGCATTCGCGGTCAAGGCGATGATCGGCACGATCCCGGCATCCGCGCGCTCCCGGTCCAGCGCGCGGATTTGCCGCGTCGCTTCATATCCGTTCATATTCGGCATCTGGATATCCATGAGGATCGTATCGTAATATCCGATGCTTGAGTTTTCAAATTGCGCGAGCGCCTGCAGCCCATCCAAGGCTTCGTCGATTTCCACATTTGTGTCTGACAAAAGCTCGCAAAGGATCGTCCTGTTGATGTCAATGTCCTCCGCGAGCAGAATCCGCTTCCCCGTGAAGTCGTGCTGCGAAGGCGAGAACGCGGCGGCATCCCCGGCAAATGACTTGGCCTGCCGCATGTCAATGGTGAACTCAAACTTCGTCCCTTCTCCGAGTACACTCGAAACGGAGATGATCCCGCCCATCTGGCTGACTAAGTTTTGACTGATCGAAAGCCCAAGCCCCGTGCCGCCGAAACGCACAGAAATCGTTTCGTCCGCTTGTTCAAAAGCGTTGAAGAGCTTGCCTACTTGTTCCTCGCTGATCCCGATCCCCGTATCAAAGACACAGAAATGAGCCCGGATCTGATCGCCGTTCTCCGCCGCGTCCGCGGAAAACCCGACCGTCCCCCCCTCGGGCGTGAATTTCACGGCGTTTCCGAGCAGATTGATCAGCACCTGCTTCAGGCGCAGCTTGTCGCCGACGACGCCGTCGCCGGAGCCCGGACCGGAGCCGCCGTCGCCATCGCCAACGCCGATCATATCGTTGAAATCCGTTTCAAACACGATATTTTTTTCGACACAGCGCTGCTTGATGATTTTTTCGACTTCGACAAGCGCCATGCGAAGCGAAAATTCTTCCGTAGAAAGTTGGAATTTTCCGCTTTCGATCTTTGCCATATCGAGCACATCGTTCAAAACGCCGAGCAGATGATGCGATGCTGCTTCGATCTCGATCAACGAAGTGTTTTTCTTTTCGATGGTGTCGGCGCGGTGCGCGACCTCGGTCATTCCGATGACCGCGTTCAGCGGCGTTCTGATTTCATGGCTCATACGCGCCAGAAAATCGCTCTTGGCGGTGGACGCGACTTCAGCCGCCCGCGTCTGGATTTCAAGCTCCTCCGTCCGGTCCAAAACCGCTTTTTCGAGTTTGGCCGCGTTGCTGCGGCTTCTCACGATGACGACGAAGCCAACTGCCAACAGCACGAGCAAAAGCGCGACGATGCCGAACAGGAAGGGCCGCTGCGCGCGGGCGACGGCGCTGGAATAGTCAAAAACGCGCCGCGTCCAACTGTCGACGGTGATTTCCGTGTCGACACGGTCCAAAGCCCGTGAAATGATCCAGGAGAGCGTTTCTCCGCCGCCGTCCGGAGGAAAGGCGAAATATACCTCAAAGGGCCTTGAAAGCACGAGGTTTTCGCGAAAGCCCGTTTCCTCATGGTAATTCATAATGTCGAGCAGTACGTCCCGCGTGCCGAGAAACAGGTCTGTTTCGCCGTCCCGCAGAGCCTTTTCCGCGTCCTGTTTGGTATCGAAAACCGTCACGTATTTGTGGTTTGGAAACATCGAATAGAAGGTTTCCGAGTACGCGGTCCCCGACAGAAGCCCGACGCGCAGATACGGAATGTCCGAAAGCGACACACTGTCCAAGGACGACAGGGAAATAAACGCGTAATAGTCGATTTTGTATGGGTGTTCGGCAAAAAGCACCTGCCCCTCGATCCCTTCCGTGCGGATCACGCTTCCCCCCATATCCGCCGAGCCGTCTATCAGCGAGGGCGGCGCGCCGTTTTCCGCGGCATCCTCCCCCTCAAACTCAAAGCACATCCCCGTGATCTCCGTCGTCTGGCGCAGCAAATCAACGGCGATACCCTGATATTCGCCCGCGTTCTCGTTATAGAAGCTGATCGGATAGTTGTCGCGGTCAAGCGCGACGCGTACCGGGTTTTGCTCGTCTGTATGCGCGGCGATATAGTCCCGGTGGACGTCGCTGAGCCGCTGCAGAAAGCTGTACTGCAAATATTCGGTTCGGCCTTCCTCATACATATCCCGGAAAATATAGCTCCCCGCCGCGTCCATATATTTTTGCAGAACGGAGATAAACGGGGCGTATTGCGCGTCGGCGGTCGCCATCGAAACCGTGTTGAAAACGATCGGCTCGAAGTCCTCGATGATCAAATTGTCGTTGAACGGGAAAAGCACCTCGGCGGTTTCGTCCATGACAAGCGCGTCGATCTGCCCAAGCAGGAATTTCTGCCGCATATCAATGTAGTCCTGAACAGAAACTTCTTTGTAATCACCCGTGAGATAGGGGGCGATGATTTCCCGCGCGGAAGAACCTGTCAGAAAACCGTAGCGGATATCGCGCCCTTCTGTCGCAAGGCGGTTGCGGGTCATCGTCATTCCGTCCATACTGACGATGGCGACGCGCCGTTCGGCGATGGGGTCGGTCATGAAATATTCGCCCTTCGCGAGCTTCGTCGAAATATCGCCCGAAAACGGGATTTCCCCGGATTCAAGCCCTTTCAAAAGCACGTCCCATTCGTAGATCACGGGCTTGAATTTGACGCCGAAAAAGCTTGTGGCCCAGTCGCAGAACAGGATGGAATAGCCTTTCGACGTACTGGTTTCGTCGTCGCGGAAACACTCCGTGCTTGACGTCATGCCATAGACCAACATGGAATTGTTTGCGGCGATCGCTTCAATCGCGGCGATTTCTTCCTCTGTCACGCCCGGGACGTCCTTATAGGACAGATATTTCTCGACGCTCGGCGCAAACCCCGCGTCCTCCGAAGCGCAGGAAACAAACTGAACCGAGATCAAGATCACGATCGCAAATGCAATAATAACGGCCTTTTTCACACGCTCGCCCATCCTCATGTTATTATTATTAATAATATCCCATCGCTTTTAATTCTTGCCGAAGTACTCGTCGAGCGAGTCTTGGAAAGGCAAAGCGAATTTTTCTATCAACTCGTCCGTCGTCTGCGCGCCGTCGAGCAAATCGACCAAGCTGAAATTGATCGGCTTGTTGAGGCTGTCCCACAAATCGAAGCCCTGACGCTCGGACATCATCGCCGCGTATTCAAAATTGCGATCCGTCATGTACAGCTCGCGCGACCAGTCGCTCGTGACGATGGACTCGTCCCCCTCGTACCAGTCCATCCAATCGTACATCACGTCAAAGATCAATTCGGGGTCGTCCGCACCCTTCGGTATCATGAACCATGTGCTGTCGGGGGTGGAGTAACTGTTTGTTTCGGGGTCGCCCGAGGGCCCGTACGGCCACGGCACCACGCCGATCTCGAACGGCAGATCCGCGCCGCCCTGCTCGTCGAAAATCCAGTCGGCGCAAATCCAAAATCCGGACAGACCCTCGGAATAGAGCTTGTTGTTAATCTCCCAATTGGGGGCGTACCAAGGTCTGGCGGTTTTTTCGACATTGTACAGCTCATAGATGAAATCGAGCGTTTCGCGTGTCGCGGGGGCGTCGAGCGTCTGCGTTTCACCCGTGGCAATCCCCGCGTTGTTGCTCATCAAAAGATTGGAAAGCATGTTGGTCCAATAGCCGCTGTACCCGTAGATGTCGATTTCCTCGTCGCCGTTCGTATCCTTTGTCAGCGCTTTCAGATAGATTTTCCACGCGTCCCAAGTCCATTCGCCGCGGTCGTAAAGGTCTTGCGGATTTTCAAGCCCGGCCGCCCGGATCAGGTCCATATTGAAAGCAAGGGGATAGGAAGATACGCCGCCGCCCCGAGCCGCGTTGAACAAATAGGTCTTGTCCTGCCCGGCGAGCTTCAGGCGCTTGGCCGCCGTATCTTCGGCAAACACTTCCGCGTCCTCCGGCAAAAAGTCCTCCAGCGCCGTCCCGTAGCCGTTCAGCACCGCGGGAATGCCGAACTGCGTATCGATCTGATAAATATCGACGTCGGGAATCCCCTCGGGAACGGACGTGCCGATGCTTTCCTGCACGCCGTTGAACGTCAGATTGACGTAATCGAGAACGACCTTGTACTTCTCCTCGATCTCGCGGATTTTCGCAAGGCGCATTTCCGCCTGCTCGATCCGCCGCTGCGTTTCCTCCGTGCCGTCCGGGTCGGAAACCGAGGGGTCGTCTTTGATATCCGTATGCTTGGAAACGTAGTAAATATCCTGCCATGTGCCGATCGTGATGATTCTTCGGCCATCTTCTGTGTAATGGGCCGCGGACGCCTTTCCCGTGTCCGCGTTCGCGGAATCGCCCTGTGCGCCCGCCGACGCGCCCGAACCCGAATCCGCGGGGCCGCTGTCCGAACCGCAGGAAGCCAGCGTCAATACCAATGCTGCGACAAGAAAAATCGCCAAACCAATCTTCATCTTCATTTGGCTTCACCTCCGATCTCGGCGCCGATGGTTACGGAATAAACGGTCAGCGCGGCGTCGGTATCGCCGACGTACAGCGTGTCGAGAAACGTTTCAAAATCATCCGTCCCGAAAGCCTCTATGATATCCGAAACCCGATACTGCGCCGTCGTCCGCGAATCGTTGATGAACGCGGGCTCGACCTGCGCCCAACCTGCGCTTTCGGGCGCGCCGTCCGTCCAGCTCTGCAAGATCAGATTGGGCGGGTTTTCGGATTTGTAATAGACAGTGACGATATTCCCGGGCGCAAGCAGGGCCGGATCGAAATTGCCTTCGTTCTTGATCGTCGGCAGCTCTGCCGCCTGACCCCATCCCCCGCCGCTCTCTCCGGCCGCGCCGTCAATCACCGCGTCGCCTTTGGTCCCGGCCAAATTGGAAGTGTCGGTGATCCCAAAACCGTCAGGCGCGTTAAATCCCGCGGCCGCATTCAAGGGAAGCAGGTCCCCGTTCTCGTCAAGGAAGCGGATATCGTAGATACACAGGTCGGCCGGCGCCGCGCCGTCCGCGGCCGCGTTGTCGATATCCTTTGAAAGAATCAGAATACCGTATTCGCCGGCAATGTACCGGTCGGCATCCTTCGTCAACTCGGCGCGCGCGGCATTCGGATTTTTACTCTGGAGGTATACGCTCCACGGATAGTCGGTTTTTTCAAGCCCCGGCCCCGTCAGGGACGACAAAACCCCCGACACTGCGTAGAACTCGCCCGCGTGCTCCGCGCCGACCACGATTTCAACGACGCGGGCTTTCGGCGCGTTCTCCCCGAGCAGACTCGCCGCGTCGATGGCGAGATACGGCGTCCCGCCCGAGGAAGCGGCAAGCAGCGCCTTCTTCCCGTCCCGCTCGACGATCTCAAGCGCGAGCTTTGCGGCATCCGGCGTCGCTTCATACGACATAACGAAACCATAATCGCCCGAAGAAAACAATTCGCCGGGCTCGGCCATTACGACGCGCCCCCCGGGGCTCGCGCCGCACGACGAAAGCAATACGAGCAGGACAACTAGGCTAACGGCGGCTGAAAACACTGCCGCTTTTGGAACAGCTTTTGAAACAAATCGATTTTTCATTACAAATCTACACCCCCTGCTTACTGTGCCGCATTACGAATAACGCGGCAAAACTCCCATATACTTATTTGGCTTATAGAAGATAGTATATCACAGAAAAATAAGAAATGTTATTAAGTGTTGTTCAAAGATCAGCGGATTTCTTTGTATATTTTTTTCACGACGGCGGGGTTGTTCATCGTGTAGAGATGAATCCCGTCCGCGCCGCGCGCGATCAGCTCCTTGATTTGCGCCGCCGCGTATTCCGCGCCCGCGTTCATGAGTGAATCCTTGTCAAATTCGTAGCGGTGCATCATCGCGACGACCTCCGGCGGCAGGAACGCGCAGCAAAGCGCCGCCATTCGCTCAATCTGGCCTTTGCCCGTCACAGGCATGATCCCCGCCGAAACGGGAACCTCTATGCCGGCCGCTCTCACATCTTTCAGAAATGTATAGAAATCGTGATTCCCGAAAAAAAGCTGCGAAATCAAATGCTCCGTTCCCGCGTCCGTTTTTTCCTTGAGATGCCGGAGGGAGGTTTCTCTGTCCGGCGTTTCCGGATGGTTTTCGGGATAACACGCGCCGCTGACGGAAAAATCACCGAATTCCTTGATATGGCGAATCAGATCGGACGCGTAGGCAAAATGATTTGCGGGCGGCCGCTCGGCGCATTTGTCCCCGCGCAAGGCGAGAATATTCCGGATATCCGCGG
>JAITNA010000036.1 GCA_031290715.1 Eubacteriales Family XIII. Incertae Sedis bacterium
GCCGCGGCGCGAATCGAAACGATGAAAGAGATCATTCGCGCCGTCCGGAATATCCGCGCCGAAGCGGACGCGGCGCCGTCGCGCAAGCTGTCGGTCTTTGTCAAAGCGGACAAGGAACAGACGGCGGACGAGGTCCGCGCGTTGGCGTCCCATATTCAAAATCTGGCGGGCGTTTCGTCTGTCACTGTAGTGCCGGATGAACGGGACGTCCCCGAAGAATCGGTTTCCGCGATTCTCGAGGGGATGATCGTCTATGTCCCGGCGGGCGATTTGCTCGACTACGCGGCGGAGAGAGAAAAGTTGGAAAAGGAAAAAATCCGTCTGTCCGGGGAGATCGCGCGGCTCTCCGCAAAACTCGCAAACGAGGGCTTCACCGCCAAAGCGCCGGAAAAGGTGGTCGCCGCCGAACGCGAAAAATTGGCGGCGGCGAAAAGCGGCCTTGAAAAGGTCCTTGCGCGCGCGGAAACAATCAAAGAAAAACAACAGCGATAAAGCAGGAGTAGTATATGCCGATCATTGGAATCGATTTGGGCACGACGAACAGTCTGGCCGCTTATTTCACCCCCGAGGGGCCGAAGATTATCCCCAATTCATTCGGGGAACATCTCACGCCATCCGTCGTCAGCGTGGGGGACGACGGGGAGATTTTGACGGGGAAGATCGCGGCCGAGCGGCGCTTCACGTCCCCTCAAAAAACAGCCTCCGTCTTCAAACGTTACATGGGGACAAAAAAAGAATACAAACTCGGGGACAAGACCTTTCTGCCGGAAGAGCTGTCCGCGTTCCTGATCAAGAAGCTCAAAGAGGACGCGGAGGTCTTTCTCGGGGAGGAAATCACCGAAGCCGTGATCAGCTGCCCCGCGTATTTCAGCGAAGCGCAGCGCCGGGCGACGAAAACGGCGGGCGAGCTTGCGGGCCTGAAGGTCGACCGTATCGTGAGCGAACCGACGGCGGCCGCGATCGCCTACGGCTTGCATGAAAAAGAGGAGTCCGCCAAATATCTGATCTTCGATCTGGGCGGCGGCACCTTTGATGTGTCGATCCTCGAATTCACGAGGAATATCATGGAAGTCCGCGCCGTCGCCGGCGACAATTATCTGGGCGGGGAGGATTTCAACGACATTCTCATCGCCGCGTTCCTGCGTCACAACGACCTCAAAGAAAGCGATTTGACCGAACGCGAAGAAGCCGCGGTATATAAGGCGTCCGAGTACGCGAAGCTGCATTTTTCAAAAAATCATTTCATCGCCATGCAGGCGGTCGTCGGCGGCGAAACCAAATCGACGGAATTCACCGCGGATGAATTTGAAGTATACTGTCAGCCGCTGCTCCTGCGGCTCAAAAATCCTGTCGTGCGCGCTTTGTCCGACGCGTCCGTCCGCATGGCGGATATCAGCGCCGTCGTCCTTGTGGGCGGCGCAACAAAGCTCTCCATTGTACGCGCTTTCGTCGGCAAACTTTTTGGCATGCTGCCGGCGTCCGTGATCAATCCGGACGAAGCGGTGGCGCTCGGCGCGGCGGTGCAGGCGGCCATGAAGGAACGCAATACGGCCATCAAGGAGCTGCTGCTCACGGATGTCTGCTCCTATACCCTCGGCGTCGAGGTGGCGAACGTCCGCTCCGGCGGGCTCATTCAAACGGGCCTTTATTCGCCGATTATCGAGCGCAATACCGTGATTCCCACTTCGCGGGTCGAACGCTACTATACGATGCACAATCAACAAAAACAGGTTGAGATCAATGTCTTTCAAGGGGAGAGCCGGAACACGCGCGACAACATTTTCCTCGGCAATCTCAACATTCCGGTCCCGCTCGGCCCCGCCGGCGCGGAAGCCGTCGACGTCCGCTTTACGTACGATGTGAACGGCATTCTCGAGGTGGAAGTGACGACCGTGTCGACGGGCGAAATGGCGAAGATCATCATCGAAAAGAATCCCGGCACGATGACGCAGCGGGAGATCGAAGAGAGCTTCGCGCAGTTGTCCGCGTTGAAGATACACCCGCGCGACCGGGACGAATACCGCTATCTTCTCGAGATGGGAGAACGCCTTTATCAGGAGCATATGGGGGATGAACGCGGCATGATCGCCGACGCCCTCGCCGAATTTGAAGAGGTTCTTGACAAACAAAACCGCGGTGAAATCGACGCCTACGTGACAAGGCTGCGGGAATTTTTTGAATCGTTGGAGGGATCATGAACGCGGCTTGTTGGGCAGTTTTGAATATTGAACAGACAAAGGACGAGGGCGACATCCGGTCGGCCTATCTTCTCTTGCTTCCAAACGTCCATCCGGAGGACGACCCCGAGGGCTTCAAGAAGCTTCGCGACGCTTACGAAGCGGCGCTTGACTACGCAAAGCGCCCGGATGAAGCCCTGCCGGAAAACGCGGCCCCCGAGGAACGCGCCGCCGCGGAGCTCCGCGGCCTCATTGAGAATTTCCCGCGCCGGCTTGATGAAAAAGCCTGGCGGGAGGTCTTGGGGCGCGAAGAATACAGCGGCATCGACTTGGAGTACAAGATCGGGGAAAAGCTGCTGACCCTGTTGATGGACGATTACTATATCCCGCAGAAGATATGGCGGCTTTTAGGCGGGCATTTCGGATGGAGCGCGCGGGAGGAACAGCTGAAGGAAACTTTTCCGTCGGACTATATCGACTATGTGATGAACGGCATTCGCTACGAGAAGATGATCCGCGACGAGTTTTTTGATTTGAGCGACCCGGCGGCAGATTTTAAGGCTTTCATCGATCGATATTACGAGATCGAAAACGCGCTCAGCGCGGGCGAGATCGAAAAGGCCGGCGAGTTGATCGAGGGGAGCGCGGGCTCCTTGTTCGACCATCCCGACTATCGTTTGTTGGTCGTTCGCCATCTTGACGCGATTGAAAAAAAGGACGAATCGGAAGCCCTTGCCGCGGAGCTGAACGAAAAGTATCCGAACGACGTCCGTATCATGGTGGCCTATGGGCACTCCCTTGTGAAAAACGGAAAACCGCAGCCGGCGCTTCCCTATTTTGAAACGGTGCTCCGCTCCTTGCCAAAGCACTATAACGCGCGCGTCGGCGTCGTGCGCTGTTATTACGATATGGAAAACTATGAGGACGCCAAAAGCGCGGCGCTCGACCTGCTCATCGAATACTATTTCGACAGCTATGTATCGTCGCTCTTCCACGCGGCGAGCGAAAAGCTGATCCCCCTCTACGAGGAACAGTTGACAAGCGACCCGGACAATCAGGATGTCATCTACAAGTTGGCGAGCTGCCTATTCAACGAGGGGGAATATGAGCGCGCGATCGCGCTCATCGGGCCGGTGTCGCCGGACGAAGCGCACCGCGCGAAACACGCGGAGCTGTATTTCGACGGAATCTACATGACAAACCCGGACCGCGCCGCGCAGGAGGACGTCCTGCTGTCGTATCTGGAGGAATGGGAAGCGCATGAAACCAACCGCAAACGGCTGCGTTATGTCCCGCAAAAATATCACTCGATCGGCAAGTACGATTCGGCGATTGAAAAAGGGGAGATTTATTTGCGGGAGTTTCCGGGCGACCCGGAGATTTGCGTGGTCATGGCCAACATCTATCGCGACCGGGGCGACCTCGGCAAGGCGTACCGCATGCTGCGCGACGGGCTCGAAACGGACGCGGGCCATCCGGGCTTGCTCGCGGAACAGGCCCATCTTTTTGAGGAAGAAGGCAATCTCGGCGAAGCGGTGAAAAGCGCGGAAGCGTCGTTGGACATCTTCCCGTTTTCCGCGGACATCCGGGAATTGCTCATGCGCGCCTACAACGGCACCGGGCAATACGACCTCGTGCTTGAACAAGCGGAAAAAGCGGAGGAATTCGGCGCGGCGAGCGCGGAAATCAAGCTGTACAAAGCCTCGGCGCTGATTGCCCGAAACAAGGAGCCGGCAGATCAGGACGAAGCGGAAAAGCTGCTCCGCGAAGCACTGTCGGAGGAGCCTGACAATATCCTCGCGATGGAGAAGCTCGGCGATCTGGTCGCGAACAAGGGACGCCCCAAAGAATCTTTCGAGTTGTTTGAGCGGCTGATCGAGCTGTCGGAACATCCCTACTACTATTTGTCGCGGGGTTGGCTTTACGCGAATTTCCCGGAAGCGTTCGGCGAGTTTCCGGCGGCGCGCGCGCGCGCGGATTTTGCCAAGGCGCTCGAGCTTGATCCGGGCTATGCGCCGGCGTACTACCAGCTTGGGATCATGGCCTACGGCGACGACCGGATGCGTGAGGCGGCGGAGCAGTTTCAAAAGACCTTGGAGTTCAGTCCGGACTTCCGCGGCGCGCACTACTATTTGACGATTGCGTACAGCCGGCTCGGCGATATTGAAAACGCGGTCAGGACAGCGGACGCGGGGCTCGCTTTGTATGAGGACCCGGATGAGGAAGGCGCCAAATCGCTGATCTTGAAAAAATTTGCCGCGCTGATCCAAAACCACCGTTGGATGGACGCCGCCGCGATGGAGGAAAGCGTCGCGCGCGCGGACGGCGGGGCGCTCACGCCCGGCCGCCTTGCCGATATCGCCGTTTGCCGCTATCAAATGCGGGACGACGCGGGCGCGGAAAGCTATTTTCGGCAAGCGGCTTCCGGAACCGCGGAAGCGGATATCCTGATTCGCTACGCGGAGTTTTTGCAATACGGGCGGCGCAATCTCGCGGGGGCGATCGAGTTCTTTGACAAAGCGCTGCGCGCGGAGAACTGCGATGGTTTTCGCACAAACGTCCTGCTTGGGAAAGCGCTCGCGGCGGCCGGGCAAAACGCCAAAGCAAAAAAACAGTTCAAAACCGCGCTGAGCCAGAGCAAAAAAACAAAGCTTGCCGGCGCGGAGCCGCCGGGGACGCCTTGCAACGACTATCTCGCCGCGGAGTGCTTGTTCGGCCTTGGCAAACTCAAAAAAGCGGAAGGATTTTTCCTGAAAGCGATCGCGGCGTCACAGGGCTATTCCGGCTGTCCGCGGCAGTTTTGCCATGCGGCCGCGTTCGCGCTCGCGCTGCTCTATCGAAAGCGCGG
>JAITNA010000081.1 GCA_031290715.1 Eubacteriales Family XIII. Incertae Sedis bacterium
CCGCCGCCCTGTTCGCTTGCCTCTGTTTTTTGTGCAACCACAACATTTTGCGTGTAACACACCTGTAACATAGCTGCGGACACAGTATATTATACAAGCAAAACCCCGCCGGTTCAAACTTTTCCGCATAACGCTAACATTACATCACTATTACAGCGCTTGAATAAACCTACGGCATCCCCTCAACATTCCCGCTTGCAAATATCCCAACATATATTATAATTGTAATAATATTACATATTCCCGCCGCGAGGGAAAGGAGGGTGCGCGGCCGGATATTATTATTGAAGAAAACAATCCTTTCGCAAACAACACAGGGCTGTTTCCCGGCGCCGGCCAAACGGCGCGCCGCGGAAACAGCCCTTGCTGTCTGTTCAATACTTTGAGTCGTCGTCCGAGAACACGCCCTCGTCTTGCGCGGACAAGGCCTTATGAGCCGCCGCGGGTACAACAAAGGCGGGCGGCGTCACAGCCGTCTGCGGCGCGCGTGCCGCCGCCGCGGGCGCGTGGTCGGTGTCTTCCAAGGCTTCCGCGTAGATTTGGGCGGGCGTCGGCCCGTATCCAACGCCGATCGGTACAGCCGCGGGCGTGGGTACAGACCCGTACGCAAAACCGGCCGTTTCCGCTTGCGGCATCGGACTTTCGAGGGGCGCGATAGCAGGCGCAGACATCGGCGCCGACGCAACCGCATGCCCAGGCGCAGGCTCCGGCACAGCCGCGGGCCCATGCCCCCGCGAATCAATCCTTTCGCTTTCCGAATCATCCCCCGGCAGCTTGAACCGCCCTACCATATCCCGCAGCATGAGCGCCTGGCTGTTCATTTGCTCGCTCGCCGCGGCGCTCTGTTCCGAGGTGGCGCTGTTGTGGTAGACGACATTCGTGAGCTCCGCCACATTGCTGTTGATGGCGTCGATCGCGTCGCTCTGATTCTTCGCCGCCGCCGCGATTTCATCAAGCAGCCCGCTCGTATTGCCGACGCCCTCTTCAATCGTTTTGAAAAACGCGGTCGCTTCCGAAACGATCCGGGTTCCGAGGTTTGATTTTGCAATGGTATCCGCGATGATTGCGTTGCTGTCGCCGGCCGCGTCGCCGCTCTTCGTCGCAAGGTTCCTGACTTCATCTGCCACGACGGCAAATCCCCTGCCGTGAACGCCCGCGCGCGCCGCTTCCACAGCCGCGTTCAGCGCGAGGATATTCGTCTGAAACGCGATTTCGTCGATAACTTTCATGACCGAGCCGATGGAATGACTCGATTCATTGATTTCACGCATGGCCTGCGTCATGTTCTCCATATGCGTGCCGCCCGACTTGGCGCTTTGGCGGATATCCGCCGTCAGCGAGGACGCTTCCGCGGCCCGGGCCGCATTCTCCTCTGCTTCGGAAGCGATCTCACCGGCCGCGAGATGAAGCTGATCGACGGTAGCGGACTGCTCCGACGAGGATTGCGACAGCGCTTGCGCGCCCGACGACAACTCCTGCGCGCCGACCGTCAGCTGATCCGTCGCGTCGATCACCTCGCGCACAATGGCGCTGATGTTAATCACGACGTCGTTGACCGCCTTGCCGAGGATGTCCTCCGTGCCCGCGAGCTCGACCTTTGCCCGCAAATCGCCGCGCGCCACCAGCTCAAGCGCCTCGACTTTCACAAGCAGATCGTCCATCATGGTTTTGAAAGAAAGCGCCAGACTGCCGAGTTCGTCCCGGCCGCCCGTATAGACGTCCACCTCGCGCCGCATATTATCGGGCACGCGAATGCCGCCCGTGTCCTTGACATAGCGCATCGTCCGTTCCATCACGTCGATCGGCCGCAGGATGGCCCGGATCAAATTCATCGCAAGGATGATTGAAATAATAATGGCGGCGGCGACGATGACGGCGACGATGATAATGGTGAGATGCACGCTGCCGCTGATCTGCTCGAGGAACGCGTCCCCCTGCGCAATGTTCACCGAATGAAGCTCCTCAAAGATGTCTTTGATTTGACGGTCGATATGCATGATCGTCAAAATAGATACCGCGCCCACAATGACAGTGATCATCGTGACGATCATCATGGCCATCGTGAGTTTCGTCCGCAATTTGAGATTCAGAAATCCTTTCACGCCGAAACCTCCGTTTTCCCCTCGTTATTATTTTTGGCTCTGCTTGCAGTATACATACTATGGAGCAATCTGTAAATCTCATGAACCCATCGCGCCGTCGTCATTGCTGCGAATAGCCCTCCAAAAACGTGCGCAAACGGCCGGATATCGTCCGGAGCTCCGCGACCTCCGGCAAATATACAATCCGAAAATGATCCGCCCGCGGGTAGTTAAATCCCCGCCCGTGCGTCATGAGTACATGGTGTTCGTGCAGAAAATCGAGGACAAAGCGTTCATCGTCCGCGATGCCGAAGCGCGCGGCGTCAATCTTCGGAAAGATGTAAAAAGCCGCCTGCGGCTTGACGGCCGAGAGCCCCGGAATATCGCTGATCGCCCGCCACACGCACTCCCGCTGTTCCCATATCCGCCCGCCGGGCTTCAGCAGCGGCGCGGCGCTGAACGGGTTTTCAAGCGCTTTTTTAATAATAAGCTGCGCCGGCACATTCGCGCACATACGCATGGACGCGAGCATCCGCACCCCTTCGATATAATCGCGCGCGCGTTCGGTACAGCCCGAAAAACTGAGCCAGCCGCAGCGATATCCCGCGACCATATGCGATTTCGACAAGCCGTTCATCGTGACGACAAGGATGTCGTCCGCGCCGTCAACCGAAGCGGTTGACACATGTTCCCCGCCGTCCATGACCAAGCGGTCGTAGATCTCGTCGCTGAACACAATGAGATCGTGTTCATACGCAAACTTCACGATCTGTTCGAGAAGCTCTTTCGGGTACAGCGCCCCGGTCGGGTTGTTGGGATTGATCACGATGATCGCCTTCGTCTTTGCGCTCACCTTGCGCCGGATGTCCTTCATATCGGGGATCCAGCCGCTCTCTTCGTCGCAGATATAGTGAACGACATTGCCGCCGCACAGCGTCCCCACCGATGTCCACAGCGGATAGTCCGGCGTCGGGATGAGGATTTCATCCCCGTTGTCGAGCAAAGCCTGAAGCGCGATATTGATCAGCTCGCTGACCCCGTTGCCCGTATACACATCCCCCGCGCGCACGCCGCGTATCCCTTTCCCCGCGCAATAATCAGCCACGGCCGCCCGCGCTTCCGCCACACCGCCGCTGTCCGAATACGCCTCGCCGCCCCGGACCGCCGCGCGCAGCGCGTCCTCCACGAAATCCGGCGCGTACAGCCCGAACACCGCGGGATTGCCCGTATTCAACGGAATGATATCAATGCCCGCCGCCATCATCCGCGCGGCTTCCTCCGCAACGGGCCCGCGGATATCATATCCGACATGATCCAATTTGTTTGTTTTCCGAAATTCTTTCATCATCCTGCCATCTATTTCTCTTTCTTCTTATACGAAAAGAATCCAATTACATTATTCAAGTAGCGATTCAGACCGGAAAATTGCTGTCATTCCCGTGCTTGTCACGGGAATCCGGTGATTCGTAATACCTTGGATTCCCGGAACAAGTCCGGGAATGACAATATTTAGCTGACACCTGAATAGTTACAACCCAAATATTATATCACATGGACGATATATGCTATAATTAAAACGCTGTTACCGATCGAATTGTACGGAGGAGAATATGCAAAAGAGGACGCAAACAAAATCCGCTCCGCTCCTTGTATGGCTTCTGACCCTGATCCTTGCCGCGGCGGCGCTCGGGGGCTGCGGGGCCATCGCCGGGATCGTGGAGGACATCCTGGGGGAAATTCCGACCGCGGAGGACACCTATACTTCTGTCGCAGACGTCAACAAAGCCATGGAAGCGGCGATGAAAAACGGGGAAACCGAGTTCACCTTCAACATCGCGGACGCGGACGAGGACATGCTGACCCACATTGCCGACAATATGGCCACATTCTGGGGTTCCCCGGATGAATACACCATCAATCATGAATTTTCGGGCGTCGAGGGCATCATCGAAGGGAAAGACGCCAATGTCAAGAATGTAACAAGCACCTTCGAGCTCTCCAACAATTATTACGTTTTTCAATCCATCCGAAACGCGATCGCGATTCCGGACGGCGAAAAATTCGGGCATGCGCGGGAGATTGCGGACGTCCTGCCCGCGATTTCGTCTGAGATTTTCGCGGCGGCGGGCGAAACGCCCTACGAGCAGACGTTGGCCGTACACGACTGGCTTGTCGCAAATATCGCCTACGATGAAAGCATTGTCGACAGCAGCGACGCAAACGGGTCCTACGGCGCGCTCATTGACAGAAAGACCATGTGTCAGGGCTACGCCGAAGCCCTCGCGCTCCTCCTGAAATGCTATACGGAGGTGGAAGCGGAAGAGATGGTGGGCGACGCAAGGGATCTGGGCAGCGCGGGCGGCGGGGAGCCGGCCGGCGACGTAACGGCGGAAGCCACGGAGGAAAGCGAAGCGGAGGGTGCTGCGGACGGCGGCGACGCTTCGGACGGGCGGCCGGACGACAGGTCGGGCGATCCGGACGACGGTTGGGTCGGGCACGCGTGGAACGTCGTCAAGATGGACGGCAAATGGTATCAAGTCGACGCCACCTTCGACGATCCGGCAGGGAATCCCGAGGGGGAAGTCCTCCATTTCTATATGGGGCAAAGCGACGAGATGATGCGCACCGACCACAAATGGACGGACGGCTACTATCCGGCCTGTGAATCGGAAACTTTCTATTATTTCAGGAAAAGCGGCCTGTTTGCGTCAAGCCAGGATGAATTCAAATCGATCGTCGAAAACATCGTGAAAAACGGCGACCCGATCCGTATGGAGATCGCCGCCACGGACGTGACGCTCGATGAGGACAATTCCCAATTCATCTTCCGCGCAAACACCAACATCAGCGAGATTCGCTGGAATGAACAAATATGGCAAAATATCTGCGTATTCTTCATTGAGCCGCAGTATAGTTAGCGGGCAATGGACAACAGCCCCTCCTTGGCCCGCTGCCGCGCAAGATCGTCCTTTTCGATGAGCGCGATCTTCCCCTTGTACTTCTTGATGTTCTCCTTGTCGCCGCGCGCCGTATACAGCTCGACCAATTCGCCGATCGCCTCGATATGGCGCGGATTGCCTTTGAGCGAAGCCTTGAAAGCGGTGATCGCGTCGTCCTCCCGGTCTGTGCGGGCATAGGCGACGCCGAGGTAGTACCAAAGCGGCCACCAATCCCGGTAGACACTCTCCCGATACGGCTCCAAAATGTCAATCCCCTCCGGCCACTTGCCGGAAAGCACCGCGTTATACCCTTTTTCAATCTCGACGGGGACGGCGATCTGTTCCAAGCGTTTTTGTATCTCGCGGCGGTCCTTGGCCGTCTTTGATTTGAGCAGATAACGCTCCCAGGCGATCTTGGCCTTTGCGTAAAGGCCGAGATTGAGGTACATATATCCGAGGTAGTACCATCCGGAATCGAAATTGGGGTAAAACTCCGTGAGCAATTCCAAATATTCAAGCGACTCCGCTTTGAGATTGCCGACATAGGCTTCATCCGTGCTGTTGTTGTAAAGCGCGCGCAGGACGCGCGCGTAGCCGTACATGGCGGCGATATCGTCAAACTTGAGCACAAGCGCCGCGCGGAAATACAGGCAGGCCTCGGCGTACAGCTCCTGATCGGCCAGGTCCTTCGCCTTGCGCGTCAGATTGTCAACCGCCTTGCGCCCGAAAATCCGATTGACAAACGCGCTGTAAGCCTTTTCGTAGCGAAAATGCGGGTCAACCCCGATCACGCGCGCCATGTTCTCGGCGAGAATGCCGGCGCCGAGCCCTTTTTCCGTCTTGAAGGCCTGCAAATCTTCCTTTCGCAGGGGGATGCCGACGCCGCCGAATTCATCCTGCAAATTGTTTGCTTTCAGATAAGCGGGCGAAAATTCGTCGAAAATGAATTCTTTCGTGTAATCCAAAAGGTAGCCCTTGACGCGGTCGGGACGCTCCGTGATATGCGTTTCCGACTCGGGCCGGCCGAGCGCGATCCGGCGTGTATTCCGTTCCTTGACGCGGAGCGGTTCCCGGTCGAACATTCTGGAAATACCCATCTGTCACATCCTTTCCGGCACTTCAACACCAAGCAGGGCCAAACTGTTCTTGATCGCCTGCCTTGCGCAGTCCGCAAGGGCAAGCTTGGCGCGCCGTTCTTCCGCGTTCGCCGTCAGAATATGCTCGTCATGATAAAATCCGCTGAACGCTTGGGCGATATCCGTGACATGCCGCGTGATCAGCGAGGGTTCATAGCGTTCGCCCGCTTCCGCGACGACGCCGGGCAGGTCGTAGATGAGTTTGGCCAATGCATAAGCCGCGCCGCCCGTGAGGTAGGAGGGGTCGATCGCGCCATCCTGACTTTCCGCGCCCCCCGCGCCCGCCGCGTCCTCCGCGCCCTTTCGCAGCAAGCTGGCAGCCCGCGCGTAGGAATACTGCACATAAGGCCCCGTTTCCCCCTCGAAGTTCAACACCTTGTCCCAGTCAAAGACATAGTCCTTGATCCGATTATTGTGTAATTCCTGAAAGATCACGGCGCCGATGCCGATCTGCCGCGCCGTTTCCTCCGCGTGATCCGTGAGGACGCCTTTCTCGGCGATAATCTCCTTCGTTTTTTCGACCGCGTTTGTCAGCACATCCTCCAGAAAGACGACATTGCCCGTCCGCGTCGACATCACGCTGTCTTTCAGGCTCACAAGGCCGAAGGGCACATGGATGCAGTCGCTTGCCCAGTCGTAGCCCATGAGCTCGACAATCTTGATCCACTGCTTGAAATGCAAATCCTGCTGAGAAGCGACGACGTAGATGTTCTTGCTGAAATCATATTCTTCCTTGCGGTACACCGCGGCGGCGACGTCGCGTGTAATGTAGAGCGTGGACCCGTCGCGCTTTGTGATGAGGGCCTTGCCGAGCCCATACGCGTCCAAGTCCACAATCCGCGCCCCGTCCGATTCTTCGAGCAAGCCGTCCTGTTCCAATTCGTCCATGACGCGTCCCATCTTGTCCGAATAGAAACTCTCGCCCGCGTAGCTGTCAAAACGAATGCCGAGCATTCCGTAAACAACGGTGAATTCCTTCAGGCTTTCCGCGCGAAACCATTCCCAAAGCGCGCGTTCCTCCGCTTCGCCCCGTTCGAGGGCGGCAAAGGCCGCGCGGGCTTCCTCTTCAAGCGATGGATCCGTTTCCGCTTTCGCGTGAAATTCGACATAGTACCGAAGCAGCGTTTGAATGGGCGCCTTTTCCACCTCTTCGCGGCTTCCGAATCTGCGATACGCCGTGATGAGTTTTCCGAACTGCGTCCCGTAGTCGCCGAGATGATTGATACGCACCACCTCGTAGCCGAGGAACTCCAAAATATTTCCGATGGCGCTTCCGATCACCGTACTGCGGATGTGCCCGATGTGAAAAGGCTTGGCGATGTTCGGGGAGCTGTACTCGACAATCACGCGCCGCCCCGCGCCCGACTGCGAGCCGCCGTATCGGTCCCCGTCCCGGCGCACCGCAGAGGCGACCTCCGCGCAAAGCAAGTCTTTGCGTATGAATACATTCACATAGGCGTTGACATTTTCGACCTTGTCAAACAGCCCGCCGGGCAAGGCCCCCGCAATGTCTTCCGCGATGGCGTTCGGCGATTTGCGAAACGCCTTCGCAAGACGGAAGCACGGGAAAGCGTAGTCGCCCATCGCGCTGTCCGACGGCCTTTCAAGAATACCGAAAGCGGCCGCCTCATCGATCCCCGCGTCCGCCATACCCGGCAAGGCGGCGATCAACGCCGCTGTTTCTCTTTTAAAATCCCGCAAGCTTCCTCCTATTTGTCATTCCGTTTGCCATTCTATGGCAACTACTTATTTGACAGGGTCACGATCGTCACCCCGTCGCCGCCCTCGTCAAAATCGCCGGAGCGGAACTTCGCGACATGCTTGTGCCCTTTCAAAAGCCTTCGGACGCCGTTGCGCAGGATACCTTCCCCGCGCCCATGGTTGATGGACACTTCATGCATGCGCGCGAGTACCGCGTCGTCAAGATACTTATCGACGAGCATCTCCGCCTCGTCCAAATTCTTTCCGTGCAAATCAAGGGACGCGCTGATGCCGTCCATCTTGGACAACACTATTTTAGCATACCTGCTTTCCCCCCGCCCGGCTTTTTTTACGGCGCGGCGGCCCGTCCCCGCGACCGCGTCCGCCGAAAGCGTCATTTTGACCGCCCCCGCGATCACGGTCAATTTGCCGCGCTCATCCGGAAGCGTCAAAACTTCCCCCGTCAATTCCGTGCCGGCAATGGCGACCTCGTCCCCGATTTCGAGCGCGGCCCCCCCCGCCGTTTGGCCGCGCGGCCCTATGCCCGAAGCGCCCTTTTCCCCGCCGCGCGCTTTTTTTCCGAAAACAGCTCCCGCTTTCCTGCTTTCGCCCTGCGCGGAGCCGCGATAGCCGCCGTCAAGCTCACGCAGGGTCTTTCTCTCCTCGTCGACGCGGCGCAGCAAATCCCCCGCGTTCGCGGTATTCCCGCCGCCGTCCGAAACGCCGCGTGTCCGCGCGTCCTTGATGATTTCCTTGAGCTCCGCGCGCACCACCTCCGCGTACTCGGCGGCGTCCTCTATGGTTTCCCGCGCTTTTTCCTTTGCCTTGTCTATGATTTCCTCACGTTTCCCCAAGGCCGCTTTGATCTTCTCTTCGGCATCCTGCCGCGCCGCCGCGGCTTCATCCATCAAGCGCTCCGCTTCTGCGCGGCCGCGCGCCGCCGCGATGTGATCGGCCTCAATCTCCGCCATCACGTCGTCGAAAGCGATCGTTTCCGCGTCGAGATAGCCCCGCGCCCGCTCGATGAGGGACACGCCAAGGCCCAGCTTGCGCGATATCTCAAAGGCGTTGGACCGCCCGGGATTGCCCATGAGCAGCCGGTATGTCGGCGACAAGGTCGCGACGTCAAACTCCATAGACGCGTTCTGCACGCCTTCCGCCGCAATCGCGTACTTTTTCAATTCCGTATAATGGGTCGTCGCCATCACAAGACAGCCGCGCCGCCGCAATTCCTCCAGAATGGAGATACCGAGCGCGGCGCCCTCCGTCGGGTCTGTCCCCGCCCCCAGTTCATCGAGCAGCACAACGCTTCCCGCGTCGGCTTCGCGGATGATCTCCACGATATTCTTCATGTGCGACGAAAATGTCGACAGGCTCTGTTCAATGCTTTGTTCGTCCCCGATATCCGCAAAGACACGCCCGGCAATGGGGACGGAAGCCCGCGCCGCCGGCACATGAAGCCCGGCCTGCGCCATGAGGAGAAAAAGCCCGGCCGTCTTGAGCGTCACGGTTTTCCCGCCGGTATTCGGCCCCGTGATGATGAGAATGCGCCGGGCGCCGGGCGCCGTCCCGCCGAAACGGATGCTGACAGGCACGACCGACGCCGCGCCGATCAGGGGATTGCGCCCTTCGGCGATATCGAGCAGCCCATCCGCGCTCACCTCGGGCGGCACGGCTTTCATATCGAGGGACAGGTTGGCCTTCGCAAACGCAAAATCGAGTTCGGTCAAAAGCCGCTGATTCTCCCGCAGGTCGCCCGAGGAAGCGCCGACTTCCGACGAAATCTCGGCAAGTATCCGCTCGATCTCCGCGGCTTCTTCCAATTGGAGTTCGCGCAATTTGTTGTTCATATCGACGACGGCCTGCGGCTCGATGAATACGGTCGAACCGCCCCGGCTGCGGTCGTGGACAATGCCCGGCACCTTCCCCGCCTGTTCTTGCTTCACGGGAATGACAAAACGGCCGTCCCGCATGGTGACGAGCCGGTCCATAAGTACGTCGCCGTATGCGGAGGACGTAATATATTTGCCGAGCGCGTTTCGGATCTTCTCGTTTTGCGCTTCGATCGCGCGCCGCAGACCGCGCAGCCGCGAACCGGCGCCGTCGGACATCTCCGTTTCGCTGATGATGGAAACGGCGATCCTGTCCTCGAGCGGCCGCAGCACGGCGAGGGCCGCCCCCCGCGCGCGAATCCCGTAGGCGTCTGCCGGCATATCCGACGTCAAATGCGCGCGGACCCGTTTCGCCGCGTCGAGCGCGCGCCCCACCTCAAGGAGCTGCTTCATGCTAAGGCCGCCGCCCTTTTCCGCGTAGGCCGCGTTTTCGCGGATATCCGCGATGTTCGCAAACGGCGGCGTGCCTTTCCTCAAACAAACGGAAACCGCTTCCGTGGTTTCCGTCTGTCTTTTCCTGATTTCGTGCGCCGAATCCGCCGGCACGAGCTCCGACGCAAGCGCGGACGCAAGCCGGGACGCCGTCCGGTCCGCGAGCATCCCGAGTACCTTATAGTATTCAAGAATCGCATATTCCCGGACACGCTCAGCCATTATTGATTACTGCGGTACCGCTCGAGGTCCCCTTTCATCTGGATGTTTTCCATCTGCAATTCAAAGTAGTTGCCCTCGATCTCCTTGAGCTTGTCCATCAGCTCCCGGATTTGCTCGCTGTTGTCCTCGCGCTGATCATTTGCGTTCCGCAGCCGCGTATTCGCGCTCTCCAATTCCGCTTCCAGACGCGCGACGACGGACTCCCGCTCCTCCGCGCTTCGGATGAGATTGTCCGCCTCGATCGACTTCGCGTTGAGCCTTTCCTGCAGGGCGTCCTTCTGTTCCTGTATGGCGCGCGAATCCTCTTTGTACTGAAGATGGCTGCGTTTCGCCTCTTCCCAAAGCTGCTGAAAATGAGCGATATCCTTTTGCAGCTGCTCTTTCTCGCGTTCGGTTTCGAGCTGCGCGTCCCGTTCCCCCATCAACTCGCCCGTAATGTTGATGGCCGCGAGCATCGCAAGCCCTGTGACAGGCCCGGGCGCGCCTTTTTGCACAAGGTCCCGCATGACCTCGTCCACATAGCCCGCAATCCGAATCAGCCGATCCTTTGGCTTTGCGGACGCAAAAGTGTACTCCTGCCCGTAAATTACGACGGTGACTTTAGTATTTCCCGAAACTTCCGACATCTTGACTCCTCCGTTCCCGACGGCCGCCTTTGTTTTTTCCATTATACCCTATTTTCAGCAAGACTTTATAATAATTATTTCAAGCCCGTTTTTATGTAATAATTTATGAGTCGCGCAGGATTGCGCCGGCCTCTTCCTCAAGGCCTTTTAGAATTTTTTGGATCGCCTTTGCTACCTCCTCGTCCGTAAGCGTGCGGTCGCGCCCTCTGAATGTCAGGTTGAAAGCAAGACTCTTCTTGCCCTCGGGGACCTGCTTTCCGCGATACACATCAAAGAGCCGGACGGACTCGAGGATGCCGCCGCCTTTGGCCCGGACGACGCTTTCTATCTGAAAAACCGTCGTTTCCTCCGCGGCGAGCAGCGCAAGATCGCGCAACACCGCAGGATAGCGCCGCAGCGGCGTGTAGGCCCGCCGCGTATCGGCAAGCTCCGCGATTTTGTCAAAACTCAGCTCGGCGGCGAAAATACGGCTGTCGATATCAAAACGCGCCGCCGTATCCGGATGAATCTCGCCGACCGTCCCGATCAGGATCGGCTCGTCCGCAGGGGCAAACACCCTCGCGCAGCGTCCGGGATGATAGCTCGGGTCGTTTTCTTCCGCTTCCCACAGCGGCTCCTTGATCCCCAGTTTCGCGAAGAGCTTTTCGATCACAGCCTTGACGAAGAAGAAATCCCCCCTCTCCCCGTAGATGCCCAAACAAAGCGACAGTTCCTCGCGCGGCAGCGCGTTTTCCCCAAGGCTGTGAAAGGTATTGCCAATCTCAAAAATCTCAGCGTTCGCGCTGCTGTGGTTGAAATTGTGCGCGAGAACCGCGAGCATACCCGGCAGCAGCGTTGTGCGCATGACGCTGTTTTCTTCGCCGAGCGGATTGATCAGGCGCACAAAATCCGTTTTGGCGGGATCCTCGCCCGCACCGATGAGTGCCGCGCCGGCCGGCGCGACAAAGCTGTACGTCTGAATCTCGCTGAGCCCGTATCCCGTCAGTGCGGCCCTCGCCAAATCACGGCTCGTCCAGCTTTTCGATGCCGACGCAAGGATGGTGTCCGCGTGAATCGTCGTGTCCAAGACATCATAGCCGTAGATACGCGCGACCTCCTCGACGACGTCGATCTCCTCCTTCACGTCAAGGCGCACATAGGGCGGCGTTACTTCAAAAACACCCGCTTCCGCAGCGCCGGAAACGACCATTTCCAGACGGCGCAGGAAGCCTTTCATCTCCTCCTCGGCGATGTCCGTCCCCAGTACCGCGTTGACGCGGGCTGTTCGCACAGGGATTGCGGGCGGCGTTGTCCGCACCGGGTAGGCGTCTGCCGCGCCCGCCAGAACCCTGCCCGCTCCGGTTTCCCGAATCAACGCGCACACGCGGTCGGACGCGAGCCGCGACAGCTCCGCGGGTACGCCTTTCTCATAACGCGCGCTCGCTTCGCTTCGGATGCCGAGCTTCTTCGAGGTGCGGCGCACGCAGTCCGCATCAAAGCTGGCCGCTTCGATGAGAATCGTCGCCGTATCCTCTCTGATTTCGGAATTCAGGCCGCCCATGATGCCCGCCGCCGCCACCGCTTTCACCCCGTCTTTGATCATCAGGGTGTCGGAAAAAAGCGTCCGTTCCTGACCGTCCAAGGTGACAAATCGCTCCCCGTCCGCGGCCGTATCCACGCGGATGACGCCGCCTTCAATCTGCCGGATGTCAAACGCGTGGATCGGATGGCCGAGCTCGAGCATAACAAAATTCGTGATGTCAACGATGTTGTTGATCGGTCTCATCCCCGCCAGCATCAGGCTGCGCTGCATCGGCCAGGGGCTTTCCTTGATCACAATATCCGTCGCAACGCGCGCGATGTAGCGGCCGCACAATTCCGGCTTCGCGATCTCGACGCGGATGAAGTCCTCCGCGGCGGGCTCCGCCGGATAGCCCGCGTCCGCGCCGTTCCGCTCCAAGGTTTCCGGATACAGCAGCTTCCTGTCATAGACCGCCGCAAACTCGCGCGCGATGCCGAGGACGGACAGGCAATCCGGCCGATTCGGCGTGATCTCAAACTCGATCGTTTCCGCGCCGCGAAGCCCCAATACCTCGAGTACGTCCGCGCCGATCAACTCATCCCTGCGAAATTCCTCCGGCAGAATCCAAATGCCGTCCTTGTGCATCAGCGGTACGACCTTGTCGTCGAAGCCTAATTCCTGCGCCGAACAAAGCATCCCCTCGCTCATCTCGCCGCGCAGCTTCCCTTTCTTGATCTTGAGCCCGCCCGCGCAGACGCCCCCGTGCATAACGACGGGGACATATTGCCCCGTTTTCACATTGGACGCCCCCGTAACGATCTGCAGCGGCCGCCCCGCTTCCGACGCGGCCCCCACATCCGCCGCGCAAATCACAAGATGATCCGAATCCGGGTGCGGACGGACATCAAGCAGCTTGCCGAGCACAACGCCGCGAATCTCGTCCCCGCCTGTCACATGAACCTGCTCGATATTCGAACCCGACAGGATAAAACGCTCAGCGTAATCCCGTTCCCGCACACCGCCGTCAATATATCGGTCAAGCCAACTCAGAGGTACAAACATTATTTATTCTCCTTTTTTACTGTTACGATTCAAGCGGCACGCTATTTTTGCCCAGTTTGGAACCTGCTTGTGAATTTGGCTTCCTCACGTACCTCAAAGTACGCTCCGGGGAGCCAAATCCCCAATCAGAACCCAATCTGAACAAAACTATCGTACCCCTCGAATCGTTTTTATTATAGTATTTCACAGTCGTCAGCATTTTTCCCGCTCACCCGTAAAACTGCTGCACGAAGCGCAGATCGTTTTCATAAAACAGTCTTATGTCGTCAATGCCGTGTTTCAGCATCGCGATACGCTCCACCCCCATGCCAAAGGCAAAGCCGGTATAGCGCTCCGTATCGATGCCGCCCACCTTCAGCACATTCGGATGCACCATGCCGCAGCCGAGTATCTCGATCCACCCGGAGCCCTTGCAAACACGGCAGGACGGGTCCTCGCCCCCGCAGACAAAACAGGACATATCCATCTCCGCGCTCGGCTCCGTGAACGGAAAGAAATGCGGGCGGAACTTCGTGCGCACCCCCTCGCCGAACATCCGCTTCGCAAACAAATCCAATGTTCCCTTGAGGTCTGTCATGCGGACCCCCTCGTCCACGAGCAGGCCCTCGATCTGATGGAACATCGGGGAATGCGTGGCGTCCGGCGTGTCCGTGCGGAAACAGCGCCCCGGCGAAACGACCTTGACGGGCGGCGCCTGCGACAGCAGCGTACGCACCTGCACGGGCGAGGTCTGAGTACGCAGAAGCGTGTTCTCCGTGATATAGAAGGTATCTGTCAGCTCGCGCGACGGGTGATTCGGCGCCGCGTTCAGCGCGTCGAAATTATGAAAGACGGTTTCGACCTCCGGCCCCTCCGTCACGCTGTAGCCCATATTCATAAAGATGCCGCTGATCTCGTCGATCGTAATCGTGATCATATGCTTCGTCCCCGCCGGAACATCCCGCCCCGGTTCCGTGACGTCGATCTTCTCCGCGGCCAAGCGCAAACTCCGCCCCGCCTGTTCAAACCCGCGTTTCTTGTCCTCGATGAGCCCCTCGACATCGGCCTTAATCCGGTTGACCTTCATACCGAATTCCTTGCGTTCTTCGGGCGCAAGCTGCCCCATGCCTTTCAGAATCTGCGTCACCTCGCCCTTCTTGCCGAGGTACCGGATCCTGAGTTCCTCGATCGCGGCCGGATCCGCCGCCCGCTCGATCAGCCCTTTCGCTTCCGCAAAAATCTCTTCCGCTTTTTTCATGCTCTCCTCCGTTTTGCCGCCGCGCCGAAACGGGTTTCCCGCCTATGGCCGCGCCTATCCCTGTTCCTGCCTTACCTTCTCATACATCACGACCGCCGCCGCCACCGCCGCGTTCAGCGATTCCACCGTCCCCGCCATCGGCACGCCGATCACGCGATCCGCCTTTTCTATGAACACGGGAGCCGGCCCGTTCGACTCATTGCCGATCACAAGCGCAAGCCCGCCCCGCAAATTCATACCGTAACAACTCTCGCCGCCGGCGCTGCACACGACGAGCGGAATACCCGCCCCGCTTACAAATCCGGCGCAGTCCTCCGCGCTCACCCCCTCGGCCGCAGGAAGCAAAAATAAGCTCCCCGCCGCGCCGCGAATCACCTTGTCCGACCAAATGTCCGCCGTTCCCCGGATACTGACCGCCATGTCAAATCCCGCCGCAAGCGCTGTGCGAATCGCCGTCCCTACATTGCCGGGGTCCGCGATCCGGTCCAAGACAAGAATCGACAAAGCCGAAACATCCTTCCCGGCAGCGTTGGCGGCAGCTCCGGCGGCCGCCGCAATCGCGCCCGCGCCGCCCGCCGGCATATCCAAGCGGGCCGGCTTGCGCACCACCGCGAGCAAGGGCTGCGGCGTAACCGTAGACGAAAGTTCGTCAAACAAGCCCTCCGTCAGCAAGGTGAGATGATCTTCCCCGATCCCGTCCGCAAGACCCGCCGGCAGACCTTTCAGCGCATCCGTCGATCCCGCTTTCACAAAAACGCGTTCAACCGTCAGCCCGGCGCGGTAGGCCTCGCCGATCAGTTTGGCCCCTTCAAGAAGAAAGGCGCCGGCTTTGTCCCGGCCCGATTTGGAGGCCAGCTTGCGCGCCGCTTTCAGCGCCGCATTGTCACGGGAAACGACAGTTTTCATATCAAAGAAAATTATAACAGAAAAAGCAAAAATCAAAAAGTGCAGAAAGCAAGGGAACAAGACAAACGCATCAATGTTCGTTCATAACCCTTTGACAATTTAACCGGATTGCGAAAACTGTTTGATTTCGGGTTGAATTCATTACAAATGTATTACATATTATGTAATACATTTGTAATGAATGAAAGGATGTTTGTCATGGCCGATTATCCGGATTGGGTAATGAAACACAAGCGGAAAGGCACCTACATCAACAAAGCAGGTAACAAATACTACCTTTACGCCGCGCATTCCGAGCGTGTGCCGGGTACGAAGAAGGTAGTTCGCGTAAGCGACGGATATTTAGGCAGGGTTACAGAAAAGGACGGCTTCATACCGGCGAAGAGGAAACTATCGGGAGAGGTTTTCGTCTATGAATACGGTTTTTCGCATACGATCTTGGCGTTGTGCGGACGTATCCATTCAGGCTTGCGCCGTGAGTTCAAGGCAAATGCGGATTTCGTGATGGCTTCGGGTGCGCTTTTGTTCATGTATGGGGAGATCCGGCAGGAAACTTATGAGACATCGTGGCTGTTGATGTCGTTGCCGGGCCTTAGCATGGATACGGCGCCGACAGGGAAACAGCGCGCGGGCATTGAGCGAACAGGAAGAATGATTGCAGATACACTAAAAAAGCGATTCGGGGATGAACTGCCGGAAGCATTTGCGCTATTGCCTTGTATACGGATGGTGTGCATGGCAGGTGATCACCGGGCGGCAGCGATACCGCCGGGCGCTGCCGCATTCTGCGAAAGACATAGGATAGTTTTCAAAGAGGATAAAGAAAATGGCGAATAGCAAAATAAGGAGATATTGTTGGTTGCGTTCTTCGCCATTTTGTCAGGCGCGGACAACTTTGGCGCGATAGCGGTTTA
>JAITNA010000084.1 GCA_031290715.1 Eubacteriales Family XIII. Incertae Sedis bacterium
CCCGCGCCCCGCGCATACCGAATCCCGGCCTGCACGGAGCTGAACATCCCCCGCGCATATTGCGCATTGTGTACCGTGTCGATTTGTATACGATCTATACGATCCCAATCCGGGCGGCAAGACAGCCCGTACGCCGGATTGCCTCGCGCCGCGCTGCCGGAAGCGAAATATCCCCGAACGGCAGCGTCAAGCGATTCGCGCTCACTGCCCGCGACCACGCCCGCCGCGGATATCCCCGCGTCCCGAATGCTGTCAAGCAGCCGGTACAGGGCAGGGCGGCCGCCGATATCAAGCAGCGGCTTGAACGCGCCCATTCGAGAGGAGCGTCCGGCCGCCAATATGATCGCAACGATCTTTTTCTCAAATCCCATGTTCCCCGCTGGAGGAACCCGCGCCGCATCTTGCATCCAAAAGCTATACGGCGGCGATTTCGTTCCGAACCATCTCGGAGATGATTTCCGTAGGGGTTTTCTTCGTAGCTTTCGTTTTCACAATGCTCCTTTTCCGTTCGTTTGCTTCGGCTTACAAGAATATTATACGGCATCGTGCCGAGGAAGCAAGGGGGCAAAAACGCGCAAAAACGGCGGAAAATATTAGATTAACCACCGCTTTCCCGCTCAATAATCCTTCCGTTCGGCGCGGTCCGCGACTTTGCCGAGCCGCTTGAGTACGCTCCCGCAGGGGCAGCGCCCCGGAATCCATCGGCTGAAATCCCCGGTGCGGTACCGTATCAGCGGCATCGCCCGGCGGGTCAGCGTTGTGAATACGATTTCCCCGTACTCCCCTTCGGGCAAGACCTCGCCCGTGTCCGGATCGATGATCTCAAACAGCAGATCGGCCTCGCGCGGATGATAGCCGGCCCGAACCTCGCAAGCCATCGCGCCGCCAAGCCCCATCTCCGTCATGCCGTAATGTTCATAGGCCTTGCAGCCCCACGCGGCTTCGATCACCCGCCTGTCCGCGTCGGAAATGAACTGCGCGGAAAGCAGGATGGTTCGCATATTCCCCGCGATCACAGCATCGCCCGCGCTTTTCGCCGCAAGCCTTGCCGCGGTGGGCGCCGTGGCAAGGCCCGTCGTCACACCCTCCCGGCGCATGATTTCCAGGGCTTCCCCATCCCGGCTTCCGTCCGCGGGAATCGCGCCGACGCGCAGCGCGCGCGAACCGATACGTTCTACCCCGGCCGCCACAAGCTCCCCGACCGAGCCCGGCCGCTCGCAGGGCATGAGTACGAGGAACACGTCGCCCGGCCCCGTCATTACGGGCAATCCGTGATGGATATAGTCGATCATCAACTCCTGATCCGCCCCTGTGAACCAAACTCGTTTCGGGGGCCCCGTCGTCCCGGTCGTCGGCAAGGTCACGATACGATCCACCTGTGAAGCGGGAATACAGACCATGCGAATGCCCTCTTCCGCTAAATCACGCGGCGTCGTGAAAGGCAGCCGCGCGGCATCGGACAACGACCGAAGCGATCGAAAATTATTATGGTCAACCGCGGAGGATGAGCCGTCAAACGAGGAATGAAGCCCCGGTTCCGTCAGCCGTTCCCGATAAAACGAACTGCGCGCCGCCGCGTAGGACAAAGTTTCCCGCAAGCGCGCAAGCTGCCAAGCTTCCAACGCTTCGCGGGTAAGGGCTTCGCCATCCGGCAGCCCGATCTTTTCCGCGATCCAATCGTCAACGATCATAGAACCCCGATGTCCTCGAGCATTTCACGGAGTTTGAGATAGGTTTCCTCGACAAAAACCGGGCAGTGCGTGAGTTTGCGCGTTTCGTCGCCATCGAGCAGCTCGGCGCAATTGCAGGAGCCGAATCGATCAAAAAACCAACGCATCATCACCGGCTGCAGCTCGCCGCGCGCCGTCCGAGGATCCTCGCAGGCCACATGCAAAACACCGACCGCCGCGCACAGCGTACCGCAAGCCAGACCCTCGCCGAGCCCGCCGCAAAACGCGCCCATCGCCCGGACCAAATCCGCGTTCGCCCGATCCGTATCCGCGCCGTCCCTGCCCAAATCCGCAAGGCACATAGACATGATCGTTTCACTGCAGCAATGGCCTTTCAGCCTTTCGTCAAAAATCCGCTCCCTGACATCCATCGCCTTTTCAAGTCCTTTCTCCAACGCTTTCAGCAAATTATTCCGCGCCATATATCATTTCCGGGCGTCCTCCGGCTTGCGCAAAATCATCGAAAAATATCCTAAGTTTTTCGGGCAGCTTTTGCCCGCGCCAAACGCCGCGCACGCGCAGTACGCGGACGGCTCTTCTCCCTCCGGGACGACCGACTTGAAATACGCTTCGAGGGAGCCGTGCCCCATGATGGCCTGCGCCGCGAAGCCTGCGAGCACGCCGCTTTCGTCCTCGAAACGTTCGAGCTCAAATCCGATCTCCTCGCACATCCCCGCGAGCTCATCGACCGCGAACGCCCCGTCGAGCATGACGAACGACGGCGGGACCTCTCCGCAGGAGCCTTCGGCCTTCGGTTTTCGCGCCTGTTCGCGCGCCGCGGCGAGCATAGCCGCCACCGCGCCGGGATCCGGATTTCGGATATATAAATCTGTAATAATAAGCTTGCCGCCGGGCCTCAAAACACAATAAGCCTCAAACACCGCGTCCGGCTGCAACCTCATCACAGAAAGGCTGCACTCCATGAGAACGGCGTCGCAGGTCCGCGATTCAAAATCGAGAAACTCCGCTTCCATCCGCCGAAGATCAAGCCCCGGATATTTCTTTTTCCCGGCTTCAATCATTTTCCCCGAAGCGTCAATGCCGATCGCGCGACAGCCGAAGCGTTCTTTCAGAAGCGCCGCCGTATCGCCGTCCCCGCAGCCCACATCGAGCACGGCCGCCTTCTCGGGCAGTTTTGCCAATTCGACCAACTTGATGGTCAGTTTCTCGCCGCCGGGCCGAATCATCGCCATACCCGTCTTTCCTTTCGCGCCATTAATGTTATACCGTGTAATACCCGCAGAAAGGAACCAAGCGTCCCTCTTCTGTGAATACTTGGACCCGGCAGCGGCGCAGACGCTCCGCATCCAAATTGCCCGCGTCCATGAAAGCCATGCCGGAGATCGTGAACATATTCCCGCGCAGATAGGCGATGGCGTCGTCAAAGGACAGCGCCGTATCCGTGAATTCGGACGCTTCGCCCGCCGCTTCGGGCGCTTCGGGCGCTTCGCCTGTTATTTCATCCGGCGTATTCCCGCGGCAGTCCTCCGGCGGCGCACAGCGGCAGTCCTCCGCCGGCCCGGCCGTTTCCCACTTGTTCAGTACAAAGTCGCGGTCGCGGCGAACGATTTCGAGCGGGTCGGCCGGGGCGCAGCATTCGTTTGACCCGCGCATCGGCGTAAGGCTGCCGTCGCGCTCGCGAAGAAACGCCGCGCAAAAACAGCAGAGCGGATGGCCCGTGCTGATGGGCGCGAGCGCGTCCCGGCCTACGCGGCCGCCCGTCTGCTTTTCAATCTCCTCCATGACGGCAAACATCGTGACGCGCCCGTCGTAGTCGCCGTCCGCGTTTCGCTCGTCCGGCCGGCGGCCGAAGAAACTCGCGGGCTGAAAATGAACGCCCTTGACCGTCCGCCCCTGCGCGAGCATAAAGTCGACGATGGCCCCGACCGAATCGAGGTTGACGCCTTTCAGCACCGTGGGGACTAAGGTCACAGGCAGCCCGGCCGCGCCGCAATTCCGAATCGCGGCCTTCTTGATTTCCAATAACGGCTCCCCGCGCAGCTTTTCGTATACGGAGTCGTCCACGCCGTCAAATTGAAGAAAAACAGCGGACAGCCCGGCGGCTTTCAGGGATTTTGCATAGGCCGCGCCCGCGTCCCCGCCCAAATCCGCGTCCGGGTACACGCCCGCAAGCCGGCGCCCGTTCGTATTCAGCTGGACGTACTCGAAGCCCTTTTCCTTGCACAGACGGACAATCTCCGGAAGGTCGTCCCGCACCGTCGGCTCCCCGCCGTTCAATTGAATATTGAATTTGCGCTCCTCCCCGAGTTCGATCAGCCGGTCAAGCCGGCGCCCGATTTCCGCAAGGCCCGGATCGTCAAAGCTTCTTCGGGCCTCGCCCCCGGAAGGACCGAATCCCCCTGACGACCCGGACTGCCCGGAAGGACCGGAAGCCCCGGACGACCCGGAAGGCCCCGGCTCCCCCGCGTCGGCAAAGCAGTACGGGCAATGCTGATTGCACGCCGAGGTGACATTCAGCAGCACACAGCACGCCGTCATCAAATGGTTTTCGCAGACGCCGCAGTGATACGGGCATTCCGTATTCAAAATGCCTTCCGCGCCGTCCGCGTCCGTGGGGAACACCTTCCTGACCCCGCGCGCCGCCGTTACCCGCGGCGGCACCGTGACGGAGGGGAACCTGAGCCAGCGCTCAAATTCCTCCGCGTTCTCCGACGCGAGCGCCCGCGACGGGCCGTGTTCCGGGCAGGTTTTCTCCGCATAGACCGCGTCCCCGCGCCGCACATACGCCGCGGGAATCGGCCTGCCGCAGACCGCGCAAATACTCTGAAACCGTTCCATTACTCCATCATTTCCCGACAAAGCCCGCAATCAGATTTCCGCATTCCTTCGTCCCGACCAAGGCCTTGCCCTCCGTGTGGATATCGGGCGTGCGATAGCCGGCGACGAGGAAATCGTTCACCGCTTTCTCAATCGCGTCAGCCTCCGCTTTCAAATTGAGGGAATAACGTAACATCATCGCCGCCGACAGAATGGTCGCGATGGGATTGGCGCGGTCCATCCCCGCGTACTTGGGCGCGGAGCCGTGGATGGGTTCATACAATCCGAAGCTTCCCTCCCCAAGGCTCGCGGAAGGCAGCATGCCGATGGAGCCCGTGATCTGGCTCGCTTCATCGGACAGGATATCGCCAAACATATTGCTCGTCACAATGACATCGAACTGCTTCGGGTTCTTGATGAGCTGCTGCGCCGTGTTGTCGACATAGAGGTGGTCGAGCTTGACCTCGGGATATTTCACATGAACCTCTTCCATCACGGCGCGCCACAGCCGGGAACTGTCAAGCACATTGGCCTTGTCCACGCTCGTCACACGCTTCTCGCGCTTCATCGCCATCTCAAAGGCCGTTGTCGCGATACGGCTGATCTCCATCTCGGAATACTGCTCCACATCGTAAGCGAAGCGCCCCGGCGGCAGCGTCTTTTCCCCGCGGAAATGATCGACAATCTTACTCAACTTGGACGCTTCCCCGATGACCTCCGTCCCTCTGGGGCCAAAATAGATGCCGCCCGTCAACTCGCGCACGATCAGGATGTTCAGCCCGCCGCTGATGATCTCCTCCTTCAGCGGACAGGAGAACGACAATTCGTCGTAGACCATCGCGGGCCGCAGATTCGCAAAAAGGCCAAGCTCCTCCCTCAGCCCGAGAATCGCCTTCTCCGGCCGGTTGTCCCCCGGCTCATTATCCCATTTCGGGTCTCCGACCGCGCCGAGCAGCGCCGCGTTGCTATTTTTGCACTTCTTGACCGTCGCTTTCGGCAGCGGTTCGCCGTGAACGTCCAGCGCCGCGCCGCCCGCAAGCAGATACTCATATTTGAAGCGGTGGCTGTATTCCTTGCCCACCCTGTCCAATACCGCGATGGCCGCGTCCACAATCTCCGGCCCGATGCCGTCGCCCTTGATTACCGCAATAAAAAAGTCCATACCCATTCCTTTCTGTTTACTGTTACGATTCAAATGGCACGCAATTTTTGCCCAGCTTGGAACCTGATTGAGGATTTGCCGTCCTCACGTACGCGCAGTACGCTCCGGTGCGTCAAATCCCCAATCAGAACCCAATCTGAACAAAAATATCGCACCATTTGGATCGTTTCGATTGCAATCGTTTTTTATTATCGCCTATTTTTCACATACCCGACAAGACCGCCGCTGGCGATGATGTTTGACATGAACTCCGGGAACGGCTCCGCCTGATACGTTTCTCCTTTTGTCTTGTTCCGGATTTTCCCCGTCTTGAGGTCCACCGCGACCTCGTCGCCCGCGTCGATCTGCTCATACGCCTCCTGCGATTCCAAAATCGGCAGCCCGATATTGAACGCGTTGCGATAAAAAATACGCGCGAATGTCGGCGCGATTACCGCTTTCACGCCGGCCACCTTCAACACAAGCGGCGCGTGTTCGCGAGACGATCCGGAGCCGAAATTCTTCCCCGCGACGACGACATCGCCCTTCTCAACCGTCCGCGCGAAATCCCCGTCGATGTCCTCCATCGCGTGCGCCGCCAACTCCTTTTGATCCGCAATGTTCAAATAGCGCGCCGGGATAATCACGTCCGTATCAACATTGTTTCCGTATTTGTATGCCTTTCCCATAATAATATTTCAAGCTCCTTTCTACAACTTCGCCGGGTCCGTGAGATAGCCGGCCACAGCCGAAGCCGCCGCCACAGCCGGACTCGCCAGATAGACCTCGGAACGCACATGCCCCATGCGGCCCACAAAATTGCGGTTCGTCGTCGATACCGCGCGTTCCCCCTCCGCGAGCACACCCATATGCCCGCCCAGACAGGGCCCGCACGTCGGCGTCGAGAACACCGCGCCCGCCTTCACAAAAATCTCCGCCCAGCCGTTCTTCACGCATTCTAAAAAGACCGCCTGCGTCGCCGGAATAATAATACAGCGCACGCCGCCCGCAACTTTCCTTCCTTTTAATAGCTTCGCGGCGATCTCCATATCCGCGAGCCGGCCGTTCGTGCAGGAGCCGATCACCGCCTGATCGATTTTGACCCTCCCGACCTTGTGAATCGGCCGCGTATTGTCCGGCAAATGCGGGAAAGAAACCGTCGGGCGCAGCGCCGCAAGGTCGATCACATAGGCCGCCTCGTATTCCGCGTTCCCGTCGGCCTTGTACGCCTTGGCCCGCTTCGCCATCACTTTGGACTTGTGCAGCCGCATATATTCCCGCGTCTTGTCGTCAACCTCAAAAATGCCGTTCTTGGCGCCGGCCTCGACAGCCATATTCGCGATCGTGAAACGGTCGTCCATCGAAAGATTTGCGACGCCGTCCCCCGTGAACTCCATCGACTTGTACAGCGCACCGTCCACGCCGATCATCCCGATGATGTGCAGAATAACGTCCTTGCCGCAAACCCACTTCGCCGGCTTCCCCGTCAGGACAAAGCGAATCGCGGAAGGCACGCGGAACCACGCCTTGCCCCGCGCCATGCCGGCGGCCATATCCGTGCTGCCGATACCCGTCGAAAACGCGCCGAGCGCCCCGTAAGTACAGGTGTGCGAATCCGCGCCGATCACACAGTCGCCCGCAACGACAATGCCCCGCTCCGGCAAAAGCGCGTGCTCAATGCCCATTTCCCCGACCTCGAAATAATTGAGGATTTTTTGCGCCCGCGCGAAATCGCGCAGCTCCTTTGCCTGCTCCGCCGCCTTGATGTCCTTGTTGGGCGTGAAATGGTCGGGTACCAACGCGATCTTCGTCTTGTCAAAAACGCGTTTTCGCCCCATCTTTTCAAACTCCCGAATCGCGGGCGGGCCCGTGATGTCGTTGGCAAGCACCACATCAAGCTCCGCCTCAATGAACTGCCCGGCATGCACACGGTCAAGCCCCGCATGCGCCGCCAAAATCTTCTGCGTCATCGTCATACCAACAGCCTTCGTCCTCACCATATCGCCCCTCTCCTTACATCACTCAGTTGATGTTAATTGATACTCAATTCGTTAAGCAGTGCATTTTGAAGCAGCGCGGATAGACTGATGTGCCTTTGTTCGGCTTCTTCGCTTAGCCACTGCGGTATAGACAGTGTTTTTTTGACTGCTTTCGTATTGCGCCTGTACTTATTGATATCTGCGGAAACATATGAAACGAATCCGAGATCATCCGTTTCAATCAATTTGATATCGGAGGACGCGGGGATATCAAGATTTTCCTCATCCCTTGTCGCGAGATATACACCCAATACATCTCCGGCGTTTTTTATTGCCTCTTCAAGCGTTTCCCCGTCCGTAAGACAACCGGGCAAATCGGGAAACTCAACCCAAAATGTACCATCCTCTTCTTTGTGGAATATTGCGGGATATACTTTATCCATCTTCATTTTACCCTTTCTATTTTACACCTGTTTGCTTTACAAGTGCGCCGTATATACCTTTGCCGAGGTCCTTGTTGTGGCACGGAACCGATACGATCAAATTGTTTTTGCCAAGTATATGATGGCTTCCGTTAATGCGCTTTAACGTCCAACCGTCGTCGACCAATCGTTTTACGTATTCCTTGCCAAGCATAGCCGCCTCCGTCACGATAACATTATATTACGTAATTTACGTATCGTAAAGGCCATTTTTCGTGTCGCCGTCACACGAATCAAACCCTTACCTCTCCCTTTCCTCATAATACATCTTGTTGACCGCGTTCACATAGGCCCGAATACTCGCCTCGATTACATCCGTCGACAGCCCGCGCCCCGCGTACATCCGCCCCTCCTCGCCGCGAATCACCACGCGCGCGTCGCCCAGCGCATCCTCGCCCCCCGACACCGCGTTGATCTGGAAATCGTCCAATTCCAAGCGCCGCCCGACGATCTTGTCAATCGCCTGAAACGCCGCGTCGATCGGCCCATCGCCGTGCGCCGCCTTCTCGATCTCCTTCTCCCCGCGCGTCAGCCGGATCGTCGCGGTCGCGGCAATCTTGTTGCCGCTGTTAATGACGTAACTCCCGAGCGTGAACGTCTTTGGCACCTGCACCGCTTCCTTCGCCACAATCGCTTCAATATCCTTATCATAAACTTGTTTCTTGCGGTCGGCAAGCTCCTTGAAGCGATTGAACGCCTCGCCGAGCTCCTCCTCGTTCAGCGCGTACCCGAGCGACTTCAGCCGATCCTCAAACGCGTGCTTGCCCGAATGCTTGCCGAGCACGAGATTGCTCTCCTTCAGCCCGACGGACGCCGGCGTCATGATCTCGTATGTTTCCGCGTTTTCAAGCATACCGTGCTGATGAATCCCCGCCTCGTGCGCGAACGCGTTCTCCCCGACGACGGCCTTGTTCGGCTGCACCTTGACGCCCGTAATGCGCGAAAGCAGCCCCGAGGACCGCATGATCTCCGTCGTGTCAATCCCGTATTCAACTTGATAATAATTTTTGCGCACGCGAAGCCCCATGACGACTTCCTCAATCGCCGCGTTGCCAGCCCTTTCCCCGATTCCGTTCACCGTACATTCAGCTTGACGCGCCCCGCCGCGGATCGCCGCCAAAGAATTCGCGGCCGCAAGGCCAAGATCATTGTGACAGTGGCAGGAAGCCGTGACATGATGCAATTCCGGTACGCGCTCATGAATCTCTTTGAAGAAACGATAATGCTCGTCGGGCGCGGTATAGCCGACCGTGTCGGGCAGATTGACCGTGGTCGCGCCCGCCGCGATAACGCCCCGGATCACGCGGGCCAGAAAATCCATATCGCTGCGCGTGGCGTCCTCAGCCGAGAATTGCACATTCGACGTGTATTTCTTCGCGCGCTTCGTCATCTCTGCCGCCGTTTCATAGACCTCCTCCGGCGTCATCTTGAGCTTGTACTGCATATGCAGCTCCGACGTCGCGATGAAAAGATGAATGCGCGGGTCGGCCGCGTCCTTCACCGCGTCCCACGCCGCGTCGATGTCCTTCGGATTGGCGCGCGCAAGACTGCCGACCGTGCAGCCGCGGATCGTTTCCGCAATCGCCTTCACCGACTGAAAATCCCCCGGCGATGAGATCGCGAAACCCGCCTCGACGACATCGACGCCCATGCGCTCGAGCTGCTTGGCCATCTCGATCTTCTCGCGAAGATTCATGCTCATCCCCGGCGACTGCTCGCCGTCCCTGAGTGTGGTGTCAAAAAAGATCACCCTGTTCCTGTCCGTCATACCGTACCTCCTATTCTCATCCGGGGGCTTCCCGCTTTCTCATTATAACAAAATAACAAAAAGCCCCCGAAGCGCTATTGCTTCGGGGACGGAATTTCTCCGCGGTACCACCCCGCTTGCCGGCAAAGCCGGCCGCTCATCAGGACTCAAACAAGCCCCCGGGCCTGATCACGGACCCTGCCGTACGATCTTACTGATTCACTGTTCGGATCGTCTGCTCCGGAGCGAGGTGTCGCCTATCCCTGCATACCGGCTCGCAGCAACCGCCGGCTCTCTGTTATGCTTTCTCTAAGAAACGCTCTCCATCATCGCATTTGCACGGGAAACGCCAAAAGACCATCTCCCTATTCAATTGCCTAAATTATAAAAGGTTTCCCCTCCCCTGTCAAATTTTTTCCACGGCATACGCATGAAAAAGAATTTCGTACAGGATTTCGCGACGGAAATTTCAATTGAGACCAGCAAAGGCCGCCAATATACAGCTTTTATCTATCACGCAACCCGTTCGCGGTTTCGTCATGGATGTCCTGCGGAAAGCGGCGGGCAGGAAATATACAGTCCTGTGAAAACCAGATAACCCTTGCCTGAACCCCGCAGCCCGTCTTACGAAAACACAGACGAGATAAGCCTGTCCAAATACTTGTCGTCTGCAAGCGCCTGCTTGCGAAGCCTTTTCAGCGGCATCCTTTTCGGAATGCCGCCCGATTTGATGATGTCAAGGAAAAGCCGGATCAACTGCGCCAGGTTCTTTGCGGAATTGTCTTTCCGGCTTCTGCGCCAGTCTTCGCCCCATGTCATGTCAAGGCTCCAGTGCATGTTTTCTACGCACCAGTGCTGCCGGACGGCATAGGCGAACCTATCGATATCGCCGCCAAGGCTGCTGATGAACTACCGTGTTTCCTCTGAGATTTCACCGGACGGGACTTTTTTGACAGTGCTTTTCACCATGCCGATGCTCCTGAGCCCCGCCCATTCGCCCTTCTTTTCAAGCCGGTCTGTTTGGCCGCACATATAGCAGCGCCGCGTTTCGATGCGCCAATGGCCTTTTTCCGTTTTCTTCGTTTGCAGTATCTCAATTCGCTGTGGCTTCTTTCCAATTTCAAATCAAAGAACGTCTGCACCTGCTCAAGCATGTTCGCCTGATTCCCTTTGAGCGCAAGCACATAATCCCCCTTGCCTTTTATGATCTTTGCAGCATTGCCCGCATGCGTGCCGCCCATGCCATGAACGCCGCCCGGAATTTGGCCGGGGCAATCCATGAGAAGACACGCTCCATTGTGTCATGTGACGAAACACCGTTTGGAAGCTCTATGTATTTCCAAAACCAACCCTCTTTTAGTTTCGCGAACCATTCGATCTCCTCCCGATCGTCTCAATCCGCGATTGCGGCCACGACTGCGATGAATCGGCGGGCTATTGAAGCATCTCCGCGATTTCCATGAAGATTACGCCTAACGCGTAGGCCCCCGCATCCGGGTATCCAAGGCTCCTTTCGCCCACGGCCCCGGCGCGCCCCATGCGGGCGACGATATTCCTTGTCATCTCCGCTCCATCCACAGCCGCCTGCGCGCCTTTCGCAAAGACGGATATAATTTCTTCCTCCGGGCCGGCTGCCGACCATACGTCCGCTGTGGGAATCAGCGCGTCGATCAGGGTTTTGTCCCCGATGACTGCCCCTCTGCCAAAGGAACGCTTCCCGGTAGCTTGTATCTCCTTTATAGCGGCCTGCATCATCGCGGCAAACTCAGGGATCGTCAATTCGTTTTTCCCTTCGGCCGCCTTGCCCGCGGCACGAAACGCGGATCCCCAGATCGGGCCTGACGCGCCGCCGCAATGCTCCATGATCACCAGGGATGATGCGCCCAAGAATCGCCCAATGTCATCCGGCGCGTCTTTCACGATGGCATTCCATTCGTGCTTCAGCCGGCGGAACCCTTTCGAAACGCTCATGCCGAAGTCGCCGTCTCCCGCATGGGAATCCAGCTCACAGAAAGCTTGCTCGTTCCTGATGATACAGTTGCTCAATGCATCCACAATGAACACGATATTCTGATACGATATAGCTTTGCCAATCTTCGCCCATTCTGCGGGGATCCTAATGTCAGGATCCTTTTCAGACGACGCAGAGATGCCATAATCAAACACTATCGGCTTCAGATCCGGAAGCTTGCCAACCACCTTCATGCCCTCTGTATCAGCCGGCTCGTTGAGCAGTGCTTCCAGTTCATCATCGAGTTTCAAGATAGAAACGGATGCGCCGACCATATCGATACTCGTCATATAGTTTCCGACGAACTCACGAGCAATCATCACATTCTTCGCGAACAATGCGCCTGTCACGTAGTTGCCCAAAATATATAGTTCCATCATTGGGGACGCGCCGAACCCATTGATCATGACCGCGACCCTGGTACCCGATCCCTCAATCTGCAGTTCCTTCGCGATGGTGTCCGTGATGCGTTCGGCAAGGACATCGGCAGACACGATCTTCTCCCGGTGGATCCCGGGCTCCCCATGAATCCCGACGCCGAATTCCATTTCGTCATTGTCAAGGGAGAAGGTCGGAACTCCGTTTGCGGGTACCGTACAGGACGTCAGTGCGAACCCAAGGCTTCCGACATTGGCCGCGGTCTTTTCTGCGATCCGTTTGACTTCTTCAAGACTCTTTCCCTGCTCTGCCGCCGCGCCGGCGATCTTGTGGACGAACACAGTGCCCGCCACCCCGCGTCGGCCAACGGTATACAAGCTGTCCTCGACCGCGATATCATCCTCGACACGAACATAATCAACGAAGATCCCGTCTTCTTGTGCCATACGGGCCGCGTTCTTGAAGTTCATCACATCCCCGCTGTAGTTCTTGATGATGAGCAATACGCCCTTCTCTCCCGCAACAGCTCTAATAGCCTGATAGACCTGAATCTGCGACGGGGATGCAAAGATATCTCCACAGACCGCGGCGTCCAACATTCCCTTGCCGACAAACCCGGCATGCGTCGGCTCGTGGCCGCTTCCACCGCCGCTAATCAAACAGACTTTGTCCGAGTCAATCTGCGCCCGCTTCACGATCTTGTATTTCGGGATCAATTCGATCTGAGGCGTCGTTACCGCCAGCCCCTCCAACATATCCCTCACGATGTCTTCGGTTTTGTTGATGATTTTTTTCAAGGTCGATCTCCTCTCATTTCGGATGCGCTATCAATGATCCTATTTCTCAAATTCGCTGGTCGCATATGATATTGCCCACCGGCTATGCGCATTCAGCCTTTTTGTTGTCAACTGCAGATTTTTCGTTTTGATTGCGTCTATTATCTCCAGATGTATTTGCGCGGAATCCTTGAAGGTGATGGTACGCAAAGAATAAGTACGGAACCAGTGAATCAGCCCTTGCAGTCTCTTCCACTCGTCCAAGAGTTTCTGGTTGTCGCAACATTTCACTATCAAGAAATGAAACGATTGATCCAACTCCAAGTATTCTGATTCGCTCTCTATGGTCGCTAGATTGTTTTGGTGTTTTCTGAAAATCTGTTCCAACTCTTCCAATTTGGGAATCGGGATATTCTTGAACGATTTTTTCAAGGCGGCATTTTCCAATATCGAATTCAATTCATAAACATCCCTGATGTATTGCGAGCTGAGAGGCAAAACAATTACGCCCTTGCGGGGAATAATCTTCACGAATCCATCATTTTCCAATTGATAGAAAGCTTCCCTGACCGGCGCCCGGCTAACATTCATCGCCTTTGACAATTCTTCCTCTTTCAAGCGTGAACCTTGCTTGAGGTTGCCTAATATGATCTGACTCTTGATATTCTCCGAAACCCTCTCTTTTATAGTCAAGCTTTTTCCCAAATCTTCAAAGTACATTTAACGCCCTTCATTAACTTTCATCAAAAATAAAAAATGGAAGAACTATACGGATCGTCTTAACTGCGGCACAGCCGAAGACCCGATAATATTTTTCAGTATATCACAATCAACTCATTTTGTTATATCTTGTACAGCGTTTTCGCATTATCGCGCATGACCATTTTGGCCATGGTCAAAGCTTGGCCCTCACTGATCATTCCGTCATCAATCATGCCTTTGAGTGCAAGGTACAGACCCTCCCGGAAAAAGATCGCGCTCGTCAGGATCTTGATCGGCGTCACGCCGTCGCTGCCATAGATCATCTTTCCTGCGAGGCCCATCTCAAACCATCCGCGCAGCGTCCCGACCAACCCTTGCGGGCTGCCGTAGAGCAGATGCCAGTACTGCGAGATATCCATAAAAATATTGGGCGCAAACGGGCGGTTGGCCATAAAACCTGTCTCGCGCGTGAAAGGATAGCCGCCGTGCAGCAGCACAACCTTTGCTTTCTGGATATCAGGCAAAAGCAGGAAAGCGTCAAGCCGGACGGGATCGGAAACCAGCATCGACTGCGGTACCGCGCCGCCGACATGGATCTGCGTCGGGATCTCATACCGGGCCGTACCGGCAATGATGTATCTCAACAGGTAGTCTTGGAGGCGCTGGTAACGGGCAGGGGTCGTATCGTTCGACTCGAAAATCTGCTGCGCCTCTTCCTTGCTGACGACATCAATGGCAAGATCCCGCCAGTAGCCGAAATTCATCTTCAGGCACGCGCAACTGCGAGCATGGATGTCTGCCAAGAGCGTGTCGATAAATTTGAGGTAGTCGTTAAAGGACTCAATCTTCCGATCCCCGACGACATTCTTAGTGAAAGCTTCGTACATTTTGAGGAATAGCCTTGCCGTGTCATTTGGCAAGGTCTTGCCGTACTCCGTATTGTCCAACGGGACAATCAGCCCGTCGACCATCGGTGAGAGCTTGTACAGTTTGGGATCGAGCTTTTCCGGAAGTTCAAGGCTGTCTTGGTTGACTTCGATCGCGCACTCTATATTGCCTGCCTTGAAGACTTTTTCAAACACAGGGCTTTCATCCTTCAATGTGCTCAAATAGATCGCATTGATCCTCTCTTTGTTTTCGGGCGTCATGTCCGTCTCATGGAAATCATACAGTTCCCTGTACGCCGTGAACAGCGCCTCCCGCTGCGTGATCGTCGTCAGTGGATTTGGAAACTGCACACTGCCGAGATTTTGCGGCCAGGGGTAGCTGCCTGTACCGGTGATCCATTGCACGTCATCAAGCGCGTGGATATGGTCGTCAATTATTTTGATCTCGTTAATTTTTTCTCTTAAACCCATTTCTTTAACCTCCTAAATTTACTGTGACTACTTTTTATATTGCCGCGTAAAAAAATCAACGCCAGCTCATCAATTTTTCTTCCCGCCCAAGTAAGCTTGTATCACGCGCTCATCATTGATCAGCTTTTCCGAGTCTCCCTCAAGCACGATCTTGCCTACCTGCAGGACATAAGCCCTTTCGGAGAACTTCAGCGCCATGCGGGCGTTCTGTTCCACAAGGATGATGCTGATACCTGTCGCCTTGATGTCGAGTATGATCTTCATGACCTCGGCCGTCAGCAGGGGAGACAGCCCAACGCTCGGCTCGTCCATCAAAAGCACCTTGGGTTCAGACATCAACCCGCGGGCCACTGCCAGCATCTGCTGCTCGCCGCCGCTCAGGCTGCCGGCAATCTGGTTGGGTCTGTTCTTCAAGACAGGGAAGTGCGAGTAGATGATCTCCAGCCGATTCGCAATTTCTGTCTTATTCGATTTCGTGTAGGCTCCGAGCTGCAGGTTTTCAAGAACGGTCAGCGGCGCAAAGATCATCCGCCCTGCAGGGATTAGCGAGATCCCCTCTTTCAGAACCTTGTACGCGGGCATCCCGTCGATCCGCTTGCCGCGCCACCAGATTTCCCCGGAACTCGGCTTTTTCAGCCCCGAGATCAGCTTCATCAGCGTCGACTTGCCCGCACCGTTCGCCCCGATGATGCTGATGACCTCTCCTTCGTCCAGATTGAATGAAACGCCTTTCACTACTTCGGATATACCGTAACTGGCAAACAAGTCTTTTACTTCAAACAACATATCAGCCACCTCTACTCCGTCCCCAGATAAGCTTCTATCACCTGATCATTGCTTTGGATTACCTTGGGCGTACCCTCCGCGATCTTCTTTCCGAAGTCCAGCACGATCATCCGGTCGCACAGGCTCATCATCACATCCATATTGTGTTCGATGATCATGATGGTAACGCCCCTATCCAAAATCTGTTTGAACAGCTCAAGTACACCCTCAATCTCGGTCTCGTTCATGCCCGTTATGGGTTCGTCCAGCATCAACAGCTTTGGATCGGTCGCAAGCGCAATGCACATACTCAGGATCCGCTGGTACCCATGCGGCAAGTTCTTTGCCGGTTCGTCCCTGAGGTGCGACAATCCCATGAACTCAAGAATGTCTTCTGCCTTCCGCCGCAGCTCCTGCGTTTCTTTGTTTGCCGCAGGGACGTGCAGAAACCGCTGCAAAATCGACGTCTTGTAGCCCATGTGGAGCCCTGAGAACACGTTCTCGATACACGAAAGCTCCATGAACAGCCTCGATACTTGGAACTGGCGGCCGATGCCCGCCTGCGCGATCTGATGCGGCTTGAACCCTGTCACATCCCGACCGTCAAAAAACACCTTCCCTGCGTCACCGGACAGGAAGCCGCTGATCAGCGCAAGTGTCGTACTCTTGCCCGCCCCATTCGGCCCGATGATCCCGAATATCTCGCTCGGATTGACATCGAACGTGACATTGTCAACGGCGACCAAACCGCCGAAACGCTTTGTCACTCCCTCTACTTGCAGTATTTTTTCACTCATGCTTCCTTACCGCCATCACTCTTAACAAGCAATTTCCGAATCCAGCCGGCAAACCTCCCGATCGTCCCCAACGGATCCGCGAAAAAAAACCGCAGGTATGGGATGCTAACGACCCCTTTGGGCAGCAGCGTCACGACAAAGAGGATCAGAATGCCCGTTATAATGGGTTCGGCTTCATTCGCGATACGCATCCCCTCAGGGAAGGCTATCATAATGACCGTACCGATTATCGGCCCAAGGAACGAGCTTTCAACGCCGCCCAAAACAGCGTACATCGAAATATACAAGCCTTTGAACATCTCAAAGGTGTCGGGCATGATGTACCATTGGTAGTGCGCGAAGTACGCGCCAAGAAGACCGCATGTCCCGTTCGCGATGCAGAATGCAATCGTACGGTATCGGAATACGTTGATGCCCAGTGTCGCGGCCAGATCCGAGTTTAGGCCAATAGCCCGCCACGCCCGGCCGATCGAGGAATTGTACAAGGCCGAGAAGGCAAGAACCACGATCACCGCCAGCACAAGGAGCAACCAAAAATATTGCGCCTTGGTGTTGAATTCGATCACCGGGAGCCCCGGTATTCGGATCGGATTCGGATGCGGAACCGACTGGATGCCCGCGTACCTGCCGAAAAACTCCACATTGCCCAGCACCACGACAAACAACATGCTGATTACCATACTGAGCACAATGAACTGGAACCCAATGTTCCTCAATAACAAGAAGCTGAGTGCAAGGCTTACGACCGCGGCCATGATCGCTGCGATGGGCATAGCTGCCCAAAAACTGAAGCCCGCCTTCATTACAAGAAGCGCCGAAGCGTAGGCTCCGATACCCCAGAAGACCTGCACCGCCACATTGATCATCCCGGCTCTGTACGTCATCACGAAGGTCATCGCAAGGATCGAGTTTATCGTTATCAGGATCAAAAGATCCATGTAATAGCCGTTCTTGACCCATACCGGGACAAGCGCAAGAGCCACGACGATCATGACCAACGCTATCAATTTCGCATGTTGTTTTTTCATCATCTTGTACTCAATTCTGTGCGAGAGCCAAACAGCCCCGTTGGCCTGAAGTAAATAACGATGCCGATAATGAGAAAGAGATATACCTGCACCAGCCCGCCTACCGCAAACTGTCCAAAGCTCTGGATTAGGCCTACCATGATCCCGGCCACGCACGCACCCAGCAAACTATCCATTCCGCCAAGGAGCGTGATGATTATAACGATCATGATGATGTTTTCGCCCATCTGCGGGTGAACGCCAAAGCTCGGCCCGACCATGCCGCCCGCAAAGGCCGCAAGCGCACAACTGCCCCCGATCGTTATCGTAAAGATTGAGCTGCTGTTGATCCCCTGCAGATTCGCAGCCTCGGGCAGGAAAGAAACCGCCCGCATGGCCCGTCCGACTTTTGTCTTTTGGTAGAAATAGAACAAAATCAAGGTGATGGCAATGCCCAACACCGCAAGCAAAACCTTGTCATACGTGATGCTGATACCGGAAAATTCCAATGTGCCGGGGATTACGACGGGAATCCGACGCGGAACCGTCCCAAAAACCAAAAGGCTCGATTGGTTGATTGCCACGAACAGCCCCATTGCACCGACTACATAGCCTGTGAACTCGCCGCGTTTCTGCAACAGTCTGAAAAACAAAATGTAGGTTAGAATGCCGAATATGTCCATCAGAATCATCGTCACAACGAGCGAGATCCCGAACGGCCATCCATATCCGACGACCATTTTCCATACAAAGTACGCGCCCAACAGATAAAACCCGCCGTAGCAAAGATAGAAAATGCCTGTGACGCTCATGATCAGAACCAGTCCTGACGCCAGTATCGCATACACCAGCCCCATGACGAGCCCATTAATGAGCAGTTGCCCAAATACCTCCGCCGTAATCGACAACATATAGTCTCACTCCCTTTTCATCGGCAACGGCACAGTGCTCAATGCAGTGTGACGTTGCCGTTTCAACAACTTATGTTTCAATTCTTATAATTGAAGGGTGCGGATTAACTGTTGTAAACCTTGTCAAAAGCAGCGACGGCTTCA
>JAITNA010000162.1 GCA_031290715.1 Eubacteriales Family XIII. Incertae Sedis bacterium
TCACCATAATCAGTCCCGCAATCCATCGTGGTTTTTTCTTTCCCATTGCCATATCCATTCTAACGAAATCCTATAAAAAACTTTGAATGACTAATGGACGACATAATCCCTGTTTGCACATACTGAAAAAGATCACACTCGTTGAACTCGTTTTCATCATTGACTATATAACATAGTTTGTCAAATGCAAAAACGCTATTACACTTATGCGGAAAAACGCAGCAAATATAAAGCGACAACACTGAATGGCTATGCCGGATTCAATAATAATACGAGAGGGGGGTCATACGGATTACAGTACCGACAAAGAGAGCCCAAGGACTCGGGATTGAGATCAGCAATAAATAGAAGCTTACAATGGAACCCGACTATCCGCTATATGTCAGCAAATGCCGCTCGATCGCCGCGATCTGTTCTTGCGTGGGGAGCGATATCGTTTCGGTTTCGCCGCGAATCTCTTTGAGCTCCGCGATGGTTTCCTCCATGTCCACAATTGAAAAGACAGGGAAGCCCATCTCGTACTGCGTCTGCGCGACGGCGGACAATTGGCCCGTGCCGCGTTCCATGCGGTCGACCGCGATGACCGATCCCGCGATGATAGCTTCCGGCGCCTGAGCCGCAAGAATCGCCGCCGTTTCGCGCAGCGCCGTACCGGCCGTCATAACATCGTCAATCACGAGGACATGCCCGCCGGGTTTCGGGGCGCGGCCGACAAGCAGCCCCCCCTCGCCGTGATCTTTGGCCTCCTTGCGGTTGAAACAGTAGCCGATATCCAAATCAAAAGCGGCTGACATGGCCATGGAAGCCGCCGCCGCCAAGGGAATGCCCTTGTACGCGGATCCGAAAATGACGCTGATATCCTTTGGGATTACGCCCAATTCCATTTTTTCATAGATTGCTTTGGCGTAGAAACAGCCGAGTTTTGAAAGGGAATCGCCGGAATCAAATCTTCCGGTGTTGATCATATAAGGGGATTTGCGTCCGCTTTTGAGTGTAAAATCTCCGAATTCGAGGGCTTCGGACGTGAGTAAAAATTTCACAAAATTGCGTTTGTAACCCATGTTGAGCTCCTTCATTTTGCCGATCATAATAACACCTATCTTTATTTTGCCGAAGATACCATAGACCCATTGCCTATGTAATATTACTGCGGCAGTGATATGTTGCATATATACCCGCGGAATTCGCATTTGTAACATCAATTTTGTGAAAATTCCGGCTTTTCATTATTACATATTTTTGACATCATTTTCGAAGCAGGCCCGCAAGTTCGCCCAGAATGCGCGTCGGCGCGACCGGATCGATCAAGGCGGCCGTTCCGACCGCAACGGCCTTCGCACCGGCCAGCATGAGCTCAAGCGCGTCCGCGCCCGTCATTACGCCGCCCATTCCAATGATCGGAATGCGGCAGACCCGCGCCGTTTCGTACACCATCCACACGGCGACCGGATGGATCGCGGGGCCGGAAAGCCCCCCGGATCCGTTCGCAAGCACCGGCTTCCCGGTATTCAGATCAATCCGCATCCCTTTGAGCGTATTGATCAGAGAAAGCCCGTCCGCGCCGGCCCGCTCGACCGCAAGCGCAATCTCCGTAATGTCCGTTACATTGGGGGAGAGTTTCACAATTACAGGCTTCGCGCCGCTGACTTTTTTCACGCGTGTCACGAGCTCGGCGGCGGCCGTCTTGTCCGTGCCGAAAGCAATGCCGCCCTCTTTCACATTGGGACAGGAAATGTTGATCTCCAGAAGATCAACCGCTGTTTTCGCAAGCCGCTCCGCCACGCTGCAGTATTCGACGATGGTATGCCCCGCCACATTCGCCATGACCGTCGCGCCCGCTTCCTTCAGCGGCTTCAGGTCGTGATCGATATACATCTCGACCCCGCGGTTTTCAAGCCCGATGCTGTTCAGCATCCCGCTGCGGGTTTCCGCGATCTTAGGCGTTTCGTTCCCGCCCCAGGGTTCCCGAGATACTCCTTTCGTCGTGATACAACCGAGATCACTGACGCGATAATAACGGCTGCTTTCCCTGAAATTAAAGGTTCCGGATGCAGTCGCGATGGGGTTTTTCCATGTTACACCGCAAATATCCACGCTCAAATCAAATTCAGGCATCCCAAACCACCTCATCCCCCCAGAAAACAGGCCCATGCGCGCAGATTTTTTTCTTCACGGTTCCGTCCGGCCCGGCAATCGTCGGCCCGGATGACGGCTTGCCTGAAACCGGACGCGTCCTGCAGGTACAGCCCGCGCACGCGCCGTATCCGCAGCCCATCCGCTCTTCCAACGAAACACGCAGTTCGATCCCGCGCGCCGCGCACCACGCCGCCGCCGCCGCCATCATCGGCTTTGGGCCGCAGCACAGCGCCAATGTCTGCGTCTGCGGAGCGGAATCCGCGCCGGGCGGCCCGCCCTCTCCGAGGGACGCGTCGAGCAAATCGATCACATTGCCGCGATGGATTTCCTGCGCGCCGATCCACCCCAAAGCATCCCGCAGACTTGCCTCCGAAGCAAAGT
>JAITNA010000244.1 GCA_031290715.1 Eubacteriales Family XIII. Incertae Sedis bacterium
ACGCGCTAAAGCGCTGTCGTCCTCGATGTGCGAGGTACGACGGAGCTAAAGCTCCTGTACCTCTGCCAATCACTGGATTCCCGGTTCGCTTCGCGCCCGGGAATGACAATGGACAAGCAAGTCTGACTGTTACCAAAAAATCGACAATTAAAGGGTTATTTATCATAATTTTCCATTGCGAGATTGGAGAGCTCGCGTATGGACATCCCATCGAACAAACCTGTTTGCCATTCTGTGTAGTCAAAGGGTTCTCGAACTATCGCCGCAATGAAACGCTCTGCTTCAACTTTACCTAAATTGTCGATCAAGGCTCTCATTCCTCTGCCCCGCAGTATTGCTTCTGCATACATGGTCATTCCTCCTCACTGATAAATTCCTATTCGAGAATATATGACCAAACAAGCTCATATGCGCTATTGACAATTTGATCTTGTATATGCAATTTCGCTTCTGCCTCAAGTCGGATTTTCGTTTGTGCTTGATTGTCAAACGGACGGTTGAAACAGCAGTTGTCCAAATAAATCCTCATACATTTCTCCTTTGTTTTATTATATCATGACATATTGAATAATAAAGGCACTCTCTAAATAAAATGGTTTTTTATTTCTTCAAGTGTAGCTGCTCAGACCCCTGCTAAAATACTGTCATTCTTGGGCGCGAAGCGTCCCGAGAATCCAGTGATTAGCCATACCCTGGATTCCCGCATTCGCGGGAATGACATTATTTTAGCTGATGTCTGAATAGATATCTTCAAGTGTAACTATTCAGGCCGCAAAATAGGAGCGCGCCGTTTTTACCGGTTGTTCTCTTTGCCCGTATCGTATAAAATACGAATATAGCCGCTGATGCGTGTCCGCATATCGTGTGCCGGCCGCGTCTTTCTTGCAATTAACAGATTTTTGGAGGATAAAAAATGAGTACTTTGAATATTACAATGGGCGGCGACCCCATCAGCTTGCCTTTCGCTCCGCTTGATGTCGGCAGCCGACTGCCTGATTTCACGCTGACGGCGAACGATCTTTCTCCGCTTGCGTCCTCGGACCTGACGGGGCTTCGCGTCTTTTTGACCGTTCCGTCCCTTGATACGCCGGTCTGCGACCTTGAGGTCCGCACGTTCAATACAAAAGCGGCGGAGCTGCCCGGCGTTTCGATCTACGCGGTCAGTATGGATCTGCCTTTCGCACAGGCGCGTTGGTGCAGGGCGGCGGGTGTGGAAGCCGTCAAAACGCTGTCTGATTATCGGGAGCGCTCGTTCGGCAAGGCGACCGGTACGCTGATCGACGGGCTCCTGCTCCTGACGCGCGCGGTATTCATCGTCGACGCGGGCGGGATCGTCGTCTACGCGCAATATGTCCCCGAGGTCAGAAATGCGCCGGACTACGACGCGGCGTACGCGAAACTCGCCGCGCTTGCATAAAACACAGTATGAGTTTGAAACAAAACGTTCAAATCGGATTCATCGGGGCGGGCAAAGCGGGCTTGAGCTTCGGCAAATATATTACAGAGAAAACGCGGGGGACAGACGGCGGTTTTTCTGTTTCCGGATATGCCGGCCGCGGTCCGGCATCTTCTTCTGCGGAGGAAGCGGCGGATTTCACAGGCAGCCGGGCTTTCGATTCGTACGCCGCGCTTGTTTCCGCGAGCGATCTCATCCTGCTGACCGTACCGGACGGCGCGATCGCGGGCGTATGGGACGAACTGCGTAAGGTCCTGCCCCCCGCAAAGGAAGCGCCGGCTAAATATATCGGGCATATGAGCGGAAGCATGGGTTCCGAAGTATTCCGCGGCGCGGCGGGCCTTTCCTGCGCTTTCGGATCGCTTCACCCGATGGCCGCCCTCTTTGACAAACAGACCGCCTACCGGATATTAATAAGCTCTTATTTCACGATCGAAGGCGACGGCGCCTTTTTGGAACTGGCGAGCGCTTTGTTCCGGACCCTCGGCAATTCCGCTTGCGTAATCGCCGCGGACAAAAAACCGCTCTACCACACTGCCGCAGCGACACTCAGCAATCTGACGGCCGCACTCGCGTATGCCGGCATGGAGATGTATCGGGCCTGCGGTTTGCCGGAGAATTTCGCGGGAAACGCGTGGCGCCCCCTCTTTCTTGAAAACGCGCGGAACATTATCGAGGTCGGCCCTGTCAACGCCTTGACGGGACCGCTCGAACGCGGGGACGCGGAAACGGTCGCGAAACATCTGAACGCGCTGCGGGGAAACACGCGGCCGGAGAGCGCGGAGCATTCCTTCTATGAAGCCTACCGCGCGCTGTCGCGCATTCTTCTTGAAGTTGCGTCCGAGAAACATCCGGACCGCGATTACGCCGCTTTGAAAAAATTATTGGAGGACAATCCCATTGACTGAGCCAATCGACGGCGCCAAACAGGTTCGCATCATCGAGCACATCAAGGAGATGTGGGAAACCGTCATGGATGCGCGCAAAAACGGACGAAGCATCGGCCTTGTCCCCACCATGGGTGCCCTGCACCGCGGCCACTTGAGTTTGATTGAACGCGCGGCCGCGGAAAACGATGTGACCATCGTCAGCATATTCGTCAATCCGATCCAGTTCGACGACAAGCAGGACCTCGGCGCCTATCCGCGCGATCTTGCGCGGGACGCGGCGTCCGCGGCGGCAGTCGGCGCAAACGCGATATTCGCCCCCTCCGTGTCCGAGATGTACCCCGATGGATTTTCCGCTTATGTGGACATGACCGGGATTTCCGAAGCGCTCTGCGGCCGTGTGCGCGAAGCGCATTTCCGCGGAGTCTGTACGGTGGTCGCGAAGCTCTTCCACATCACGGACCCGGATCGGGCCTACTTCGGGGAGAAAGACGCGCAGCAAGCGGCGGTTATTAAAAAAATGGCCGCGGACCTCAACTTCAATACGGAAATCGTCACATGCCCAACAGTGCGGGATACGGACGGCTTGGCGCTGAGCTCGCGCAATACACGCCTTGACGCGGCGGAGCGAAACGCCGCGCCCTGCCTGTACCGCGCGCTGAACGCGGGCGCCGCCCTGTTTCGGAGCGGGGAGTCCGACGCCGGCAAGATCACCGAAGCGGTGCGCGCCGTCCTTGAAGCGGAGCCGCGCGCGCGCGTGGACTACGCGGAAATCGTAGACCCCGCAAGCTTTCGCGGTGTGCCGAAAGCCCGTTCCGGCGATGTGCTCGCCCTCGCCGTCTACATTGGGGCTGTCCGGCTCATCGACAACCTTCGTTTATAGCGCAGCGTGATCACACGATGATTTTGATTCTCGCATCCGCGTCGCCCAGACGGCGCGAAATATTGGAAGAACACGGGCAGTCGCCCGTCGTGATCCCGTCGAACATCGAGGAGTCGCTGCCGGAGGGCCGCGTTTTTTCGCCCGAAGAAACGGCCATGTACCTCGCCGAGCAAAAAGCGGAAGCCGTCGCGGAAGAATTGAAGCGCGGCGTTTTCGGCGCGGCGCTCCGGGCGGCCGCGGGGCGCGCCGCCGAAAGCGCCGAAGGCGCCGGAAATTTCCTCGTGCTCGCCGTCGATACCATCGTATACAAAGACCGTATCATCGGCAAACCGAGGGACGAAGAGGACGCGCTGAATATTCTGCGTTCCCTGAAAAACGCCGCCCATGATGTGATCAGCGGCGTCTGCCTTATCGAACTGGCGCAAAACCTCGGTCCTTGCCGTCCCCGTTTCAAAATGTGCGGCAAACAAGTCTTTTTTGATTCTACGACCGTGACCTTCGGGGACTATACGGACGGGGAAATTCTCGCCTACATCCGCGCCAACCCGCCCTACGACAAATCGGGCTCGTATGCCATTCAAAGCAATTGGGGCAGCCATGTGATCTCTGCGGATGGCAGCATCTTCAACGTGATCGGACTGCCGTGGGAAAGGATCGAACCCTTTCTATGAAAAAAACCGCCGTTTGTATCGTCCTATCCGCCCTCTTTTTCGGCACGATGGAGGTTGCGCTGAAACTCGCGGGCAATACGCTTGACGCATTCCAAATCACCTTCCTGCGTTTCCTCATCGGCGGTGTTTTGCTTTTGCCCTTCGCCGTGCGTGAACGGCGAAAGCAGCCGGACAGAAAGATGAAGCCGCGGCTGTGGCTGTATATGGTATTCCTCGGCGCCGTCAACGTACCGTTCTGTATGATCTTCTTCCAACTCGGTATCGCGCACGCCAACGCCGCGACGGCAGCGGTTATCTTCAGCTGCAATCCCATCTTCACCATGCTGCTCGCCCATGTATTTACCAAAGACGACAAAATGAATCCCCGCAAAGCCGCCGCCCTGTTCATCGGACTGGCGGGGATCCTGTTCATGATTCGCCCCTGGGATATTCAGCCGGGGAACACCCTGCTCGGCGCGGCGCTTTCCATCCTCGCCGCGGCAATTTTCGGCCTGTACAGCGTCCTCGGCGCCAAGACCGTCGCAAAGGCCGGCGCGTTCACGCAGACATCCGTCAGCTTCATCGCCGGCTCCCTCATCCTGCTTCTCGTCCTGAACGTCACAGGAAAACCCATCCTCGCGGGCGCGCCGGAAAACATCGCGATTCTCCTTTACGTGAGCATCATCGTCACCGGCGGCGGATATCTTTTTTATTTTCTTGCCATCAAATACTCGGACGCGACGACGGGCAGCATCGTTTTTTTCCTGAAGCCCGTGCTCGCGCCGATCTTCGCCGTGGCCATCCTGCATGAAGCCGTCACATGGAATATGTACCTCGGCATCGCGATCATCCTCGCCGCGTCCTACATCCTCATCGCCGCAAAAAAGAAAGCTCCCGGGACTGTAATAAAATAATCGTGATCCTATAATAATCCTTACGCCACGATATTCTTCAGCACGATCGTCTTTACGCGCGTCATCTCCTCAAAGGTGCTCATCACGCCCTCGGTGCCGATACCGCTGTACTTCCATCCGCCGAAAGGCATCTCGAACGAGCGGAAGAAACTGGCCCCGTTGATCACGGCGGCGCCGGCTTCCATGGCGGCCGCCACCTTCCACGCCCGCTTGAAATCCCGCGAAAAGACGCAGCTGGAAAGGCCGTAGGAAGAGCGGTTCGCGATCTCGATCGCTTCCTCGTCCGTGTCAAACCCAATAATGGGCACGACAGGCGCGAAAATCTCCATATCCACGGCTACATCGGAGTCCTTCGGGACATCGATAATGACCGTCGGGTCGTAAAAAGCGCCGCTGCGCTTGCCGCCGAGAATCACCTTGCCGCCCTGCTCGACCGTCTTGGCCACCTGCTGTTCCGTTTTGACCGCGGCCGCCTCGCTGATCAGGCAGGCAATTTGCGTGTCCTCCTCCGCGGGGTCGCCGTACTTTCTCGCCTTGATCTTCTCCGCGACCCGCCGCGCAAATTCGCCCTTGACGCTGTTGTGCACGAGGAAGCGCTTGCTCGCGCAGCAGACCTGCCCCGTATTGTACAGCCGCCCCCAAACGATCTCCTCCGCGGCCAATTCGAGGTCCGCGTCGTCGAGTACGATGAAAGCGTCGTTGCCGCCAAGCTCCAGCGCGCAGGGAATGAGGTGTTCGGCCGCTGTCTTTGCGGTTTCGATGCCCACCTCCGTGCTGCCCGTCAGTGTGATGAGCCCGATCCTGCGGTCCTTCGCGATCTCGCCCTTGACCCGGCCCGGCGCCGTCAAGCACTGGACCACCCCGTCCGGAATGCCCGCTTCGATCAGATAGCCCGTCAGCCGAAGCAGCGTGAGCGGATTGTCCGATGAAGGGAGTACGATGGCCGCGTTGCCCATCATCAGAGCCGGAGCCGCCTTCTGGTCAAAGAGATCGCAGGGGAAATTAAATGGAATAATACAAGCCACGACGCCGACCGGTTCGCGGACGACGAGCTGTATATTCTTGTCTTGCCCCGCCTCCGTACCCGCGGGGATCATGCTGTCATAGAAATGTTTCGCGTGTTCGATAAAACCCGAAAACCCGATACGGACATTCCCGATCTCAGCTCGCGCTTCGGTGATCGGCTTGCCGTTTTCGGCCGACAAGGTATGCGCCAGACTCTCTTTGTTTGCGTCAACGAGATCGAGAAACTTATGCAGGATCGCCGCGCGCTGATGAATGGGCGTCCGCTTCCATGATTTTTGAGCCTTGACCGCGGCATCTACCGCTTTCCTGATATCCTCCGGCGTCCCCTTCGGGACGGAATCAATGACCTGCCCCGTCGCGGGGTTGAACACATCGAATGTTTCCTCGGACACGCTGTCAACAGGCTTGCCGTTTAAAAACATCTTCATATTATTATTCTCCTTTCGTATTTCGCCGGCTTGTTCAGCCCAGCGCCGTGTAGCTCAACATCAAGCCGCCCGTCGTATTGTTGCCGTCGTCCTCAAATCCGTACTCGCCGAACGTGAATTCGACGATGAACGGGATATCGCCGGCCGCCGACTTCCTGCCCGCGTATACCTCGCCGATACGGTCCGCAATCCCCGCCCGCCGGCCGCCGCAGTGGACGAGATGAAGCCCCGCCGGTTTTCTGCCGGCCTTTTCCAGAAGCCGTTCCACCGTTTCGCCGGCTGAGCGGACGAGCGTATCAACGTCGCCGTCCATCATAATGACCGTCGTTTTTTCGGTCAGATTCGCGCCGATGGCCATGGAAAGGTCATCGTTTCCGTTCATGGGGTGGCGGATCGCGACAAGATCGCCAAGGCGGTCCTTGACGCCGAGCGGATTTGTGATCGTCGTAACAAGCAGATTGCCGCCCGAGAGCGATTCCATGTCGTCGATTCCCCGCCACTCCGCGTATTTCTTCACCGCCGGAACCCCGTCGATCTCGACGAGTTCCCGATTGTTTCTCACCTTCGTAATCACGCCATATTGATCCGTTTCCGCGTAGGCGCCCGTAAAGAGGTTCGTGAACCCTCCGGCCGCCTTGTCCCAGAAGAAAGCGACCGCAACGCCTTCCGCTGTGACCATGTCCGATGTGAACAGGGACCACTCCCCGGCGATGGCGTTGTCCGCCGCGCTGCCCCCGAAAATGGGGACCCGGCCGATCACATCCTCAATGCCTTTCAGGAAAAATTCCTCTTCCCCCGGGTTTGCTGTCATATAGAAATAGTCAGGCGGCACGATCTTGCCCTCCGCAGGTTTGCCCGCCGCGGCCAACGCCGCCTTTGCGACGTCCCGCCCCGTCGCGCGCGCGCTTTCGCCTTTCGGACTGCCCGCTGTGCCGACCGTCAGGCCGTCGCCCGCCACGGCAAAGACGCCGACAAAGCCATCGTCCCCGCCGACAAAGCCCGCCGGTGTGATCACGCCCGTAAAAGAAGTGTTGCCCACAAGGGGGACTCCCGGCAGCTCGCTTGCCACCGAGTCGAGCAGCAATTTTTGATCGTACTGCACACCGCTGTATACAAAAGCCAACTTGATATCATCCAATCCCGCCTTCGCCGCGGCCGCCGCTTCAGCGCCCGCCTTCAGGACATCCGGATTTATACTGGAACCAACGTTTGTTTGAAACATGTCAAGTTCTCCTTTCAAAATCATGAACGGCTATGTTTTGTTTTTTATATTATATTAATAAGTAAGGCTGAAAGCAAATATCGCGTATATGTCTATTCAGACCCCTGCTAAAATGTTGTAATTCCCGCGAATGCGGGAATCCAGTGATTCGTAATTCCCTAGATTCTCGGAACGCTTCGCGCCCGAGAATGACATTATTTTAGCATATATCCGATATCATTACAAAAAAATAAAATTTATCATGAATGAGCGGTGAATGAGCGCCCGAACATGATATAATAATTTTTGAAATTCATCCTATGCATTATATAGTTAGGGGTTTGTGTGAAAATCAATTCGTTTTGGGAAAGAATCCTTCTTGCGGTATTTATCGTACTCGTCGCCGGTATTTTTGTCACGACCGCGTTTTCCCGCAGCTACATGGATCAATACACGCAATTGCTCCAGGAAAACCTTTCCGACCGCCTGATTCAGACGGCGCGATCCGCCGCGGAGCTCATGTCCTTGGAAGAGTTGAATGAGTACACGGCCTCCGCGGACGCGAACAAACCCACCTATGAAGCGGACAAACAGAAACTCATTGATTTTGCCGAGTACAACGACGTCCTTTTCGTCTATTACGTACGCAACACAAACGGGCAGCTTTCGTATGTCATGGACAACGATTTGGATCCCAAAACCATGGTGACGCCGGGCATGGAAACCGAGCCGGACGGTTATGTGATGACGGTCTTTGACGACGGCATGCCCGCCGGCACGGACATGGGGAATTACGCGGGCGTATGGAACGGGCTCATGTCCGCGTACGCGCCCATATTCGGCCCGGACGGCAAGGTGGAAATCATTGCCGGCGTGGATATCGAGGATACGGTCATGATCCGGGCGATCAGGCAAAATCGCCGTATCAACATCCTCTTCATCTTCCTGCTCATCGCCACCATTATCGTCGGCGTTTTCCTCATGCTTGCGCTCCGGCAGCGCGCAACGGAACATCTTCACGCTTCGATGGCGAAAAGCGACTTCCTCTCCCGCATGAGCCACGAGATTCGCACGCCCATGAACGCCATTATCGGCCTTTCGCGCATGATCCGGGACACCGGCGACGTGGCCGCAATTCACAAGCATACCGAAAATATCATATCGAGTTCCAACTATCTGCTCGCGCTCATCAACAACATCTTGGATATTTCAAAAATTGAAGCGGGGCGTATGACGCTCGAAAATATCGACGTCAACCTGCCGTCCATGCTCACGAATATCCACACCATGATCTCGCCCGGAGCGGACGCCAAGCACATTACGCTGCGCTTTGAAACAGACAGCAAAGCGCCGAGCGTCATCGTCTGTGACGAAACGCATTTGACGCAGATCATCATGAACCTGCTCAGCAACGCCGTGAAATTCACGCCCGAAAACGGAACCATCACCTTGGCCCTGCGGCAGCTCACGCGAAACGAAAGCAGCGTCAGGATCGAATTTTCCGTTACCGACAGCGGCATCGGGATTGCGCCCGAAAACTTCAGCAAACTCTTCGACCCGTTTGAGCAGGAGGACGGCAGTACCACGAGAAAATACGGCGGCACCGGCCTCGGCCTTTCCATCGCCAAATTGTTCACGGAGATGATGGACGGACACATCCGCGTCGAAAGCGAGCCGGGGAAAGGAAGCGCCTTCACCTTTGACATCAAGGCCGGCTTGCCGGAGCATTCGGACGCGGAAGAAAACATCGGGATTACAGAAATCAAAGGCGCCGCCGAAACGCAGGCCCGTGAGCTCAACTGTTCGGGGAAGCGCTTCCTCGTCGTCGAGGATAACGACATCAACCAAATCATCGCCGAAAACATGCTCGGGCAATTCGGCGCAATCTGCGAATTTGCGAATAATGGCCTGGAGGGCGTCGATACCTATCTCTCCGACCCTGAACGCTTTTCCGCGATTTTCATGGATATCCAAATGCCCGTCATGGATGGGTACGAAGCCACCCGGCTGATTCGCGCCGGCGGGATTCCGGGCGCGGACACGGTCCCCATCATCGCCATGACAGCCAATGTATTCAAAGAGGATATTGAAAAGAGTATAGACGCGGGTATGAACGCGCACATCGGGAAACCCTTAGACCCGGATCAAGTCGCGGCGGCGATCCGTCAGCACATCTAGGCGGCCAGCCCTTAGCCGACCCATCCTCACCCCCTCAAAAGCAATTTGTCAAAGACATATTGCGGTTTTGGTATCTATTCAGACCATAGGTCGCCAGGGAAACTGAATAAACATCAAATTCGTACTCTATTTTATGAGAAAAGGGCAAAATCACGAAATAGAATCCGAATCGGTCAAAAAACAGGACATTTTTATGCGAATATGAACTCTATTACGTGTTTTTCACGGAATAGAGTTCATATTCACCAAAAAAGAGA
>JAITNA010000209.1 GCA_031290715.1 Eubacteriales Family XIII. Incertae Sedis bacterium
CTGATTAAATACTCGTTTGCTCTAACTGATTAAATGCAGGGATTACAATATAAGGATTGCAAAACCTCCCATTATACTGAAACCTTTCGATAGTTTTTTTTAATTAAAGTTTAACATTATTCCTCGAAAAAAGTTCTGCGCCCTTTCCGCGATTGAAACAAAAGCCTTTCAGCCCTTCTCCCAACACAACCCCGGATCAAATACCCGGCTCCAAAAATCGGTTCAATAATATTATACCCAATTCCCGGAAAAATAATCAACCAAAAATAAAACCGTAAATTCCCATGTATTTACGGGAGGACAACAACGGGCGGTTCGCTTCCGTGTTTGCCCCCCTATCTGACCTCAAACGCCCGCTGTGCGTTGTAGTCGTTGCCGTCTGTGTCCACGATGTGAAAGGAAATCAGATACCACCCCTCATCGACGAGCGCTGACAGGCCGTCCGGCACGGAGCGCCCCGTCCCCACGTGCAGTGTGCGCCCGGTCTGCATATCCGTAATCTCCCATGACACGGCCGTCGCCGCCGCGGCCTTTTCCGTGAACTGCGCGCTGCCCGGATTTCGATGGCCGCATTCGCATTCCCCGCCGACAAAGGAAATCTCCCCGTCGCCGTCGCCGTATAGACTGACGACGTCGGCCTCCGTCTGTTCAAAGGAAGCCGACGCGCCGTATTGCATATTGACCCCGATCCCAATCGTGAACGCGGTGACGAAACCGGCGACGAAAACAGCGACAAACTTCGCCGCCATCGCGCCGGGCGCCGCCGTGCCGTGTGCCGGGACGATGGCTGCGCGCACCTGTGACGTAAGCTCCGCCTGCAGCTCGGGCGTGAACATCTCGGCGGACACCGCTTGCAACGCGACCGTTATCGCCGCGCTTTCCGCTCTTGATTCTTTTTCCATCAGCCTTCTTTTGATCATGGCCCTCGCCCTTGTCAAATTTGATGTAACCGTGTTCACATTCGTTTCCGTAATATCCGCAATCTCTTTGACGCTCATATCGCTGTAATAAAACATCAGCACCACTTCGCGCTGTTTCTCGCCGAGCGACATGACGGCGTCCATCAGTTCCCCCCGCGATTCCGCGTCCTCCGTGTATTGCTCCGGCATGAAGTCGCGGTCGTCGTCCGTGATCTGCAGGATTGCGGTGTCATCCCCGGCTTGCGGCGCGCCGCCCTCCATATACACCGTGTCTTTCACCCGCTTTGCTTTGCGGAGCATTTGATAGCAGACATTGTGTACGATTTTCATAATCCACGACTCCACCGCCGCCGGGTCTTTCAGCCCGCCTATGGAATGGCAGATACGCAAAGCCGACTCCTGCGCCGCGTCCTTGGCGTCGTCGGTATTACCAAGCAAGCCGTAGGCGATGAAATACATGTTTTCCATCTTTTTTCCGCATAACTCGGCGACCGCTTTCTGATTCCCCCGTATCGCCGCTTTTGCGATTTGCGCGATACCGCCGTCGCGTGCATATCCGTGCATAAACCCCCCTTGCCTATTCCTTTCTATATAATAAGGACTGCAAAACCTCTCATTATGCTGAACCCTTTTGAGATTTTTTTTATTTTGCTGAAATTTTTCCTCAATTCCTCAATTCAAAATACAGCATAAAGATATTATACCCAATTCCCGGATAAATAAACGCAGCAAAAAAATAAAACACCGCCCCGCAAATTCACTTGTAACTATTCGCCCCTACCACTTATGCAAGAAAGGCGACAGCCGTTTGTACAGCAAAAACACCACGACCGCGTTGATCGCGAACTTGATGAGGTTGAACGGCAGGATCGCAGTCGGAATCATGCCGTAGACAAATTCAACGGACGTGACCATGAAATGCGGCGTGATGAGGATGTTGGCCGGAATCATGACGAGTACCATGCACAGCCCGCCGAGGATGAGCCCCGTCAGCGCGCCGCGCCTTGACTTGAATTTTTTGTAGATCGACCCGGAAACGAATACGTACATTCCGATGGCGATCATGTGCATGATCATCCCGTAAGGCCCATTCGCCATGCCGATCAGTACATCGTGCAGCAGGATGGACAGCGCCGCGATAACAAGGCCGGGGAGCGGCCCGAACGCGAACGCCGCGATGAGGATCGGGATGTCCGACACCTCGAATTCGAGGAAGGGCGCGGCGGGCAGGATGGGGAAATGGATGAGGGAGCAGATCACGGAGATGGCGACCATCAGCCCCATCTTCGCGAGCATGACGGTCCGGTGGTGCCGCTGCGCTTCGGCGCCGACCCGCACGGTTTTCTTGGGTGTTTTCTTTGGTTTTTCCTGTGGTGTTGTTCGCATTTTCCGATCTCCTTTTTCTTTTCCGCTTTTTCGATTTTCGCCGATTTTCCGGAGCGCATAAAAAGCCCCCGAATACTCAGGGGCGAACCATGCAAACGCGATCACGTTTCCTTGTTTCTCTCATCCGGACTTAGAATCCGCCGCCGGCCCGCTGATGATGGTCATCAGCCGCCCGCCGCAAAAATCGCTTACCGTCGGTCCCGGATTCAAACCGGGTCGGCTTCCTGCGCTTCGCCGATTGAATCATCCCATCCAATCCGTGAAACACATTCCGCTCGCGGACTCGTAGCTATGGGCTTTGCCTTCTGCCGCGCCCTCGCTCATCACCGCCGGTGGGGAATCTCACCCCGCCCCGAAACACATTATTCATTTCTTCCTATACTATACCGAATGTTCCCGTACGCTGTCAAATAAAAGATCGGCGCCGTGGATAATAAGATCCGCAAGCTCTAGGTCCAAAACCCACTTCGGCGGGATTTCAAGGCAGCCGGCGATCATGCCGATGATGTTCCCGCAGATCGGCGCGATGCTGTCGTTGTTGCCGTTGAAATCCGTCGCCGCGTTGGTCGCGGACGCGAAATCTTCCCCGAACACGAGGGCCAGATATGTGGCGATCGCGATGGCTTCCGGCGCACGGTAGCCCTCCCCGATCGACTCGATGGCCTTGCGCGTCGATATCTTCTCCTTTGAAAGCCGGGCCGCCTTGCGGATCAAATCCGCGCAAACCGTATCCCCGTCCCCGCTCGCCGCGAGTGTTCCGAGCGCCGCTTCGGTCGCGTCAGGCAGCGTCGCCCCCTGTGCAAGGTAAGAAATGAGCGCCGCCATATAGCCCGCGGAATGAATCGCTTCCGTATGCCCGTGCGTCAGCGCGGCGCTTTCGCAGCCGATGCTGAACGCCCGGTCCGCGTCGTTGGCAAAATACAGACCGATCGGGGATACGCGCATGACACAGCCGCAAGCCTTGGAATTGTTAATACGGCTTTTGAGAGAGCCGTAACTATTTTTGATACTGGCCCCGAGCGCGTTGAGGGAGGTGACGCCTTTCCCGCGCCGCGCAAAGAGCTCATCGCGCTGCATGACCTCGCCGCCGAGGATGAAGCCGTAGTCCTTGTCGGCCAAGTTTCCGGTCTGCGTATAATACCACTTTTGATAAGAATAAAAAAGGCAGGGAATATAGGCGTACACGCCCTTTCGCTTGGCCCGCTCGTCCGCCCAGATCATCCCGTCCACCGTAAAGACGGACATCTGCGTATTGTCGGAAATCAGGTCCTTGCCGCCCTCCCGGACATCGTAGCCCTTGGCGTCCCCGGTCGCGCCGCCAAGCAGGCAGCCTCTGAAATGCGACTTATCAATTCTCATGATTCAAACCTCCAAATCATCATCTTCATCATCATTATTATTATCGTTTCATTCAACGGTGACGGATTTCGCGAGATTTCTCGGTTGGTCGATCTCGCGCCCGCGCAGCTTCGCGATGTGGTAGGAAATGAGATGAAAGGGGACGATCGAAACCAAGGGCGCGATTTCATCCGAACACTCCGGGATGAAAAACGCGTCGTCGGCCACTTCGCCGATCCTGCCGGCCCCCGCTTTCGCGATGGCGACGACCTGCGCTTTCCGCGCCTTCATTTCCTCTATATTGGAAATCATCTTCTCATACAGGGCCGCCTGTGTCGCGAGGGCAAAGAAAAGTACGTCCTTCGTGATCAGCGCGATGGTCCCGTGCTTGAGCTCGCCGGCCGCGATGGCGAAACTGTTGATGTAGGTAATCTCCTTGAGCTTCAAGCTCGCTTCCTGCGCGGTCACCACATCAAGCCCGCGCCCGACGTAAAAGATTTTTTCTTTTTTGTAATGCTCCTTCGCGAGCCCGATGAATCTCTCCTCGTTTTTCAGCACTTCCTCCACCATCGCCGGCGCTTCCGCAAGCTCGCCGAGGAGCCGCCCGCACGCGGCTTCGTCCGTCGTCCCGCGCAAAAGCCCCATGTACATCGCGATGAGATAGAGCGAGGTCAGCTGCGTCGTATACGCCTTTGTCGAAGCCACCGCGATCTCGGGGCCCGCCCAGGTATAAAACACATGATCCGACGCCCGCGCCACGGAGCTGCCGACCACATTGACGATGGAGAGAATCTTTGCCCCCTTCCGCTTCGCTTCGCGCAGCCCTTCGAGCGTGTCGGTCGTTTCCCCGGACTGGCTGATACAAATGCACAGCGTCCGTTCGTTCACAATGGGGTCGCGGTAGCGGAATTCGGAGGAAAGATCGGCCTCGCACGGAATGCGCGCGTATTTTTCGATGAGCGCCTTGCCGATGAGCCCGGCGTGCAGTGCCGTCCCGCAAGCGATGATATAGATACGTTCGAGCCCGTCGAGCTCTTCCTTTGTGAACTCCAAATCGTCGAGGGCGATATGCCCGCTGTCGTCTATCCGGCGCCGCAGGGTTTCGCGAATGCCCGCCGGCTGCTCGAAGATTTCTTTGCGCATGAAATGCTCATACCCGCCCTTTTCCGCCGCCGTGACATCCCAATCGATGTGCGTCCGCGTCCGGTTCATGCGCGTCTTTTCCTCGTCGAAAATCTGCACGCCGCCCCGCGTGACGACGACGATCTCGTTGTTTTCGATGAAATAGACGTCTTTGGTATATTTGAGCAGGGCCGGAATATCCGACGCGATCAAGCCGCCCTCCGCGCAGACGCCCGCAATCAGCGGCGCATCTTTCCGAATGGCGATGATCCGGTCGGGTTCGCTCTCGGCCAACGCGGCGACGGCATAGGCCCCCCTCATGCGCCTTGACGCGCTGCGCACCGCGTCAAAAAGATCGCCGTCATAATACAGGGAAATCAAATGGGCGATGACCTCGGAGTCCGTTTCCGAAACGAAACGAATCTCATTTTCCCGCGTCAGTTCTTCGCGGAGCTCCATGAAATTTTCAATAATCCCGTTGTGGACGATGGCGATACGGCCGTCGCCGCTCTGATGGGGATGGGCGTTTTCCCGCGTCGGCGCGCCGTGCGTCGCCCAGCGCGTATGGCCGATCCCGATCGGCCCGTCGAACTCGGGGCCGCCCACCTTGGCTTCGAGGGCTTTCAATTTTCCCGACTCCTTGCGCACGAGCAATTTCCCCTTGCGTATGAGCGCAATGCCCGCCGAGTCGTAGCCCCGGTATTCCAATGACTTCAGGCCGGAGAGAATCATTTCTTTCGCGCTGCCCCCGCCCACATATCCTACGATTCCGCACATATAAACATAGCCCTTTCTACAGCCCTTTTCCCATTGTCAAGGAAATCTAACTCTATTCGGCAAATCAGCGAAGCCGGTCCTCGAGAAGGCGAACCATCCTGTCGGCCAAATGATCCAGCTTCTTCCTGTCCTCCCCTTCGAGCATGACGCGCACGAGCGGCTCCGTACCCGAAGGCCGGATCAGCATACGCCCCCTGCCGCGCATTTCTTCCTCCGCGGAAGCCATCGCCGCCGCGATTTTTTCATCCTTATCAAAACTGTATTTGTTTTCATCCTTGACCTTCGCGTTTTTGAGTACCTGCGGGTAAATCGTCACCGCCGCGCTTAGCTCCGACGCCTTCTTTCCGCTCCGCACAAGGGCTTCGAGAAAACGCAGCGCCGCGTAGGTCCCGTCGCCCGTCGTATTTTCCGAAAGAAAGATGATATGCCCGGACTGCTCGCCGCCGAGTATCGAATCCGTCTTTTGCATCATTTCCAATACATAGCGGTCGCCGACGTCGGCGCGCTGCAGGCGTATCCCTTCCTTTCCGAGCGCTTCGGCAAGGCCCAGATTGCTCATCACGGTGGCCGTCAGAAGGTCGTTTTTCAATTTCCCCTCCGCTTTCAGGGCCTTCGCGCAGATAAACATGAGCTTGTCGCCGTCGACGACCCGCCCCGTTTCATCCGCCGCGATCAGGCGGTCCGCGTCCCCGTCAAAAGCCAAGCCGGCGTCAGCCTTTTCTTTCACGACCCGCCTCATCATCCGCTCGGGATGCGTCGAGCCGCAGCCGTCGTTGATGTTTGTCCCATCCGGGTTCACGCCCATGTAGAGCGCCCGCACGCCCAATTTGCCGAAAACCGCCTTCGCGGATTGATAGGCCGCCCCGTTCGCGCAGTCGACGACGATCCGCAGCCCGGACAGCTCCGTTTTGACACTGCCCGTGAGAAATTCCGTGTAATGTTTCATGGCGTCGTTTGTGCGCGGGGCCGTCCGACCCACAAGACTGCCCGTGATGTGGCCGTTGACATCCTTGTTTCCGGCGATGATCTCCTCGATCTCGTTCTCGACCTCATCCTCCAATTTGCGGCCGCGCGCGTTGAAAAATTTGACGCCGTTGTACTCAAAGGTATTGTGCGAAGCGGAAATAACGACGCCGGCCGCCGCGCCGATCTCTTTCGTCAAAAACGCGACGCCGGGCGTCGGGATCACGCCGGCCTTGATCACGTCGCAGCCCATGGACAAAAGCCCCGCGCTGATCGAATCCTCGAGCATGTCCCCCGATATGCGCGTATCGCGCCCGATGAGGACGACCGGCCTTTTCCCTTTCACGCCCTTGCCCAGAACCAAGCCGCCGGCGACGCCAAGGCTGTACGCGAGGGCCGCCGTGAGCTCCTTGTTTGCGATGCCGCGGACGCCGTCCGTTCCGAACAGCCTACCCATTCCCCGTCGTCCCCCCGCTTCCGGCCGCGGTATCTTTGATGATGGTGACCCGCACCTTTTCAGGCGTGACCGTAATACTTTTGAACTCCTTGTCGCAGTCGAACTGCACCGCCATTTCTATCGCGTCCGCGGATTCCGTGATTTCGGACCCATCCACAAAAAGATGGATGTCGTCCTTCGTGATGTCCGCGATCTCCGATTCCGCGGCCAAGAGCAGCGCCTTGACGCTCCCCGTATTCAAATGCCCGGACAGCCCGTCGGCCAAGCCCCGCACTTCGATGGTTTCCGCGGTGTACTCAAACTCCGCTTTCTCAATCCCCTGCACCTTGATGTTGACGGCAAGGTTTTTCGACGCGTCCGCGACTTCGACGTTTTGCGGCAGATAGGCATCCACCGGAATCTCCGCGGTATCGCTGATTGCCGTCATGTCAATGCCCTTGGCCCGCACCTCCGTGATCTCGGCCACAGCGTCCTTTGACCCCCGGATCACGATGGTCTTCGGAACATTCATTTCCGTCACCTCAATGCTCTCGGGCGGCTCGCCCGTGACCTCGATTCGCAGCGGGACCTCCTTCGTCTTGCATAGGGTAGCGGTCACCGAGATTTGATTTTGCGACAGATTCACAAAGTATTCGGGGTTCCCGCTTTTTGTAATGGGCACCGCTTCGAGGGACAGCGTCGTTTCTTCCTCGGAGAGGATGTCTTTCGGCACCTCGGCGCGAATGTAGTCGATGTTGTCTACGGCCGCGGCCGTACCCGCCACCTCCATCTCACTGGGCGTCACCGTGATGAATCCCGGCTCCGTGCCCGCCGCGAACTTATCCGCAAAGGCGAGCCGGACCTGCTTCGTCACCGTGATGAGATCGACGACCTCCACCGAAATGGTATCCGGCTTGATCTGCACCAATTTCATACTGCCCGGCGCCGTCACATTGACCTTGACCGAATTGAGCCCCTTGGGATAGCCCGTCATATCCGCGGTGGCTTTGAAATCGGAAGCGGTCAGTTCGAGCACGTCGGACCTTGTCCCGTTGACCGTGACGTCGACCACATAGGAACGCGTGCGATCCACCGTAAACCCGCGGTCATACAGCATTTCCAGATTGACAAGCTCCACGGGAATGCCCCGGATCGTTTCGTCCCGCGCGGGATTGACCACCATGGTCACATAGGCCCAAATCACGATGGCCGCGATAATGGAGATCAGGAGGTTGAGCTTGTTATTTCGAAGCATTTTTCCCTCCCCGCGCGAACGCCTTGAAAATCCCCGCCGACAAGGGTTCCGTTTCATTCAGATAAATATCGAGCAGCGCTTTTTCCAAGCTCTTGATGTCGAGGAAGCGCGTGAGTTTTCCGTCCTGCGCCGTCGAGATGATCCCCGTTTCCTCGCTGACGATGATGGCATACGCGTCAGAAACCTCCGTGATCCCAATGCCGGCTCTGTGCCGCATGCCGAGCTCCGGCGGCAGGTCGCGGTTGCGCGTCAGCGGCAGCACACAGCGCGCCGCGTGTACGGAGCCGTCCGTGATGATCACGGCCCCGTCGTGCAGGGGCGCGCCGGCGTAGAAGATATTTTCAAGAAGCTCCGGCGTCAATTCGCTGTTGAGAATGGCGCCCGTTTCCGCGAAATCGTTCAGCGCCACATCCCGTTCAATAATGATCAACGCGCCCACCTTGTTTGCGGAAAAGTAATCGACCGCCGTCGTGAGGGCCGCCGCCCCGGTCTTGGCGGCGTTCTTGTCGCTGATTTGCAGCTTGCCGCGCAGAAACCGGCTTCTGCCGAGAAATTCAAGCGCCCGCCTGAGCTCCGGTTGAAAGACGATGACGAGCGCGATGATACCGAACTGCATGAGATTGATCAAAATCCAATTCAGCGCGTACAAATGGACGACGCCCGAAAGAAACATCGCAACGACAAGAATGAGCAGACCCTTGACGAGCTGTTCCGCCCGCGTTTCCCGGATGAACTGCAATATTTTGAATATGACAAAGGCAATGATCGCTACATCGATGAAATCAATAATGCCGATTTCCGAAGCAAAATTGTCGAAGAATTCACTCATGACAGTTGCTTTCTTTTTGCAATACTCCCTTACAACCCTTACAAGCCTTACAACGAAGTTTCAAGCAGGCCGTATTTCTCGTCGTTCCTCTTGTAGACCACGCCGATTCCGTTTGTATCCATATCGAGGAATACAAAAAAACTGTGCCCGACCAATTCCATCTGAAGCACCGCTTCTTCCGGGCTCATCGGCAGCAGTTCAAATTTCTTTCGGCGGACGATTTCGATCTCCGCGACCGCCGCGCCGCCGTCGTCGGCATCGGGCACGTCGTCAAACACGATGGACTTGTTATCCTTGTGTTTGTTTGCAAGCTTCCTCTTGTATTTGCTCATCTGCGCGGAAAGCTTGTCAACCACCTTGTCGATGCCGCCGTAAATATCCTGCGTGACCTCCTCCGCGCGGAAGATTGTCCCGCTCGCGTTGATCGTGGCTTCGATCTTTTGGCGGTCCCTTTCCATGGACAGGGTCACATTTGTTTCGATGTCGCTCGAAAAATATTTCCCGAGCCGGGATAGTTTGGATTCGATGGTATCCCGCAGATGATTGCTTGCGTTGATATTCTTACTGGTGATAATAATCTTCATGGTGCTTTCCTCCATGCCATGTATTGATAAGCTGTCCTTGCTATCATAATATATCATATGCGGACAAGAAATTGTGAAACTTCGTGAAGTTTATCCGAAAAGTTTTAGAAAAAACTCAAAAATCCCCGACGCGGAATGACTTCGAGTTCCCGCTTTTTGACTTTTCTGCGCGGCAAGGACCGCCCGCTGACCTGATCTTTGACCCCACACTCGCCCGTACGCTTTGAAAACGCTTGGGACTTACTCCTAAACTGCGCCATGATCGCCGTCGCCCTCGCGCCGGTTTACGTGGGTCCTTTCGCCCGCAGCTGGCCTGGACTTTCAATCACAGCCGGGCGGTCCTTGCCGCGCATTCGGTTTTGAACAGGCCCTTTGCCGTCCCGCCGTCCGCGCCGATCGCGAAAACAAACACATCCGCGCGGGCCGCCCCCGCGCCATAGAGGATATCGGCGCAAGCATCCGCCGAGCTCCCTGTCGTGTACACGTCGTCCGCAAGCAGGATTCGTTTGCCTTTTATTTTTTCTATCATACCATATCCGGCCGCAATCGTCCCCCGCAGATTTTGCATGCGCGCGGACAGTCCCAGACTGCTCATAACAGCCGTATCGGTCTTTCTTTCGAGCAGCCCCTCCGCATAGCGAATCCCGATACGCTTCGCCAGGCCGCGCGCGAGCAGGGCCGCTTGGTCAAAACCCCTGCGCGCCTTTTTGTTTCGGCTCATCGGAATCGCGGTGATCGCGTCATAGTAAAGGGCCTCCCCCGTCGCCGGGTCGGTTTCCGCAAAATACCGCGCCGCCATGACCGCCGCGAGCGCCTCCGCCGTATAGGCCCTGTCCCGGTACTTCATGTCCCGCACCAGATCGGCCGCGCGGCCGGCGTACAGCGCACAGGCATAGCCCCGCCCGTAGACATGCGCCCCGCCATCGCAGTCGCCGCAAAACGTACCGGGGTTCTCCTCCGAAAGCATTTTGCCGCATTTTTCGCACAGCCTGCCGCGAACCCACGGGATCTCATCAAGGCACGAAGCGCACAGCGGCGCCGCTTCCCCCGCGAAAGCGCGGGCGGCCCCGGCCGGAACGGCAGCGGCGTCCGCGGAAAGCTGTTTCCCGCAGGAAAGGCAATAGAGCGCGGGCGGGAAGATCAGGCTCGCGGCGTTCATGTCCGCGGATACGCCCGAAGGAACGACGCGAGCGCGGAGTAGCGGTCTTTGCTTCCCGCGTTCCCGACCATGACGGATAGGCGGCTTTCGCTGCCCACGAGTACGACGAGGTCGCGCCCGCGCGTGATTGCCGTGTACAGGAGATTGCGCGTCGCGAGCATGGGCGGGACAAACATCATCGGCATGACGACGACAGGGTATTCGCTCCCCTGGCTCTTGTGTACCGTGATGGCATAGGCGAGCTCTATGTGATCGAAACCGTCCTCGTCGTATTTCACGAGCCTGACGTCGTCAAAAATCACACTGATCGTATCGTCGTCCTCGTTGATGGATTCGATGAATCCGATGTCCCCGTTGAATATGCCCTCGCCTTTGTCCAAACTCGAAAGATCGATCCATGACAGGGTATAGTCGTTTTTCATCTGCATGACCTTGTCGCCCTTCCGAAAGACCCGCCCGCCGTGGCGGCGTTCGCTCTTTCCGGGCGCGGGCGGGTTGAGTACCGCCTGAAGCTCCGCGTTCAGGCTGATCGTGCCAAGGCGGCGGTTTTTGACAGGCGTAATGACCTGAATGTCGCGCCGCGTATGCCCTTCGCCGCAGTATTTGGGGAGCCTTGTCCGCACCAGATCAAGGATGGATTTCAGCGCGCTTTCTTCATCGTTTTTCCGCTCCAGAAAGAAGTTGCCGTCTTTCTCGTTCACAATCGGCATCTCGCCGCGGTTGATACGGTGCGCGTTGGTAACGATCAGGCTCTCGGCCGCCTGACGGTAGATTTCATGAAGCCCCGCGAAGTCGACGCGTTCGGAGGATAGGATGTCTTTCAGGACATTCCCCGCGCCCACGGGCGGGAGCTGATCCGCGTCCCCGACAATGATCAGGCGAATCCCCGACGGCAGCGCGTCGATGAGCGCGTGCATGAGCAGGACGTCGATCATGGACGCTTCGTCAATGATGAGCGCGTCGATCTCGAGCGGGCTGTAGCTGTCCTTTCCGAAATACATCTTTTCGCTGTCCGGATCCGCGCTGTATTCCAAAAGCCGATGGAGGGTCTTGGCTTCATAGCCCGTGGATTCCGTGATCCGTTTTGCCGCCCGCCCCGTAGGCGCCGCAATCGCGATCTCAAAATCGCAGAACGCGAGAATGTCCGCGACGGCTTTGATGATGGTCGTTTTTCCCGTTCCGGGGCCGCCCGTAATCACAAAAACGCCGCTCGTCAGCGAATGTTCAATCGCCTGTTTCTGCTCTCCGGACAACACGATACCCTTTTCTGTTTCCATCGCCGAGATCAAAGCATCGATATGGGCGCGCACGGGCTTGATATCTGCCGCCGCAAGCCGCCCAAGGCCGTTGCATACGCCCTTTTCGGCCAAATAGTACGAGGCCAAAAAGTAGGCGTCCTCCCCATCGACCTTCTCCTTTTGAATGCCGCCGCCGATCACGAGGGACAGCGCCGCGTCCTCAATCTCGTCCCGCGCGACGCCGAGCAGCGCGGACGTATCCTCCATGAAGCGTTCGCGCGGCAGATAGGTATTGCCGCCCGCGGCGGCGTTCGCGAGGACATAGAGGATGCCGGCTCCGATACGCTGTTCGCTGTTCTCTGCCAGACCCAGACGCAGCGCGATCCGGTCCGCCGTCTTGAAATCGATCCCGTCCGCTTCCCGCACAAGGCGAAAGGGGTCCTCGCTCACAAGCCCGACCGTTTCGCCGCCGTACTTGCGGTAGAGCTTCATGGCCGTCGCGCGCTCCACGCCAAGACGGACAAAATGCAAAACGACGTCCGCGATCTCCCGGCGCTCCGCGTAGGATTCCTTGATCTGCTCCAATTTTTTTGCGCCGATTCCCGGAATACCGAGCAGACGTTCCGGCGCGCCCTCCAAAACGGAAAGGGTTTCATCCCCAAACCTTGCCACGATGATCGCCGCGGTTTTCGGGCCGACGCCCCGCAGGATTCCCGATCCCAGAAAATCCTCCATGCTGCCCGCGTCCGTGGGTTCCGCTTCCTCATAATCCTTGAAAACAAACTGTTCGCCGAAGCGCCCGTTGACCTCAAACGCGCCTTTCAGGACACAGAGCATTCCGCTTCGCGCGTCCGGCATCAGGCCTACGGCGCGCGTCCTCCGCTTGCCGGCCTTGACGTCGACGACGGCGAATCCGTTCCCCTCGTTTCGGAAAACGACCCGTTCAATGACGCAGGAGAGTTCCGTCATGGCTGTTCGCTTTGGTCCTCGGCGTTTTGGGCCCGGTACAGCTTGCGGCCGTCAAGTGTGCGGATCCAGTCGGAAAAATGACCCGGCCGCACACCGGAGAGCGCTTCCTCGAAATCATAGAGCTTCGCGTCGATCATATCCATGTAATGCAGGGCTTCCGCTTCGGGGAAGAGCGGCCTTTTCGGGCTTCCGAAATCGGGCTCGTAATGATGGGAAATCATCATATGTTCGAGCATGACGGCTTTCTCATTCGGCAAACCGATCTCATCGGCCAGACGGTCGATCGTGCGCACGCCCATGATGAGGTGGCCGAGCAGCTGCCCCTCCAAGGTATATTCCGTCACCGTCCCGTTTTCATCCGCGTCCATCTCGTTAAGCTTTTCGATATCGTGTACGATGACGCCGCACAGGAGCAGGTCGCGGTTGAGGAAGGTATAGACCTCGCAGCAGCGCTCCGCCATCATGAGCATACGCTTGACATGATACAGCAAACCGCCGAAAATGGCGTGATGGTTGGCTTTCGCGGCCGGATAATAGAGCAGCCGTTCCTTGTTGTCCGAAAGAAGCTTCGCCGCCGTTTCGCGGTAATCCGCGTCAGAGAGCCCCTGCGCCTTGCCGTAGATGAAATCAAACATCTCCGTCGGCGTTTCCGGCGCGGCCCGCACAAAATCAATCCGATCCAACGCGTCGCCCTCCGTCGACGGCCGGATACGCGTAATACGCAGCTGGTTTGCGCCGTTCCATTCCGTGACCGATGCCTTGATCTTCACGATGCCGCCCACCGCAATCCGCTGCAGCGCTTCGACCTCCGCGCTGTCCGCGTCCCACTTTTTCCCGGAAATCTCCCCCGTCTTGTCAGCCAGCAAAACATCAAAATACTGTTTGCTGTTCGACCCGGTTTTGATCTCCGCGCGTTTCACGAGAAAAAAGTCCGCAAACTCCTCCCCCGATACAATGTCCGCCACATATTTTTGTTTCATTTTCACCTCTTTCAACCCATTCAACTCATCCCGTTCAAAACCGCTCTCCGTCCGCTTCCGCGCCTATTCCCATTGTAAGGCACAAAACCGCGAATGTCAAATTTTCCCTTTTACTTTTATATACTAACTATTCAGCCATGGGCGATTATTTGTTGAAGGTCGGTGTTTTCAGGCAAGTTCTGATGCGTAGGCGTACTGTATACGTACGTTGGAGCAGCAGGTTTTGCCTGAAAGCGCCGAGATTCGGCAAATAGGCGTTCATGTCTGAATAGTAACCCTCAAAACAGCGCCACAACCCATCCCTGCACCTCAAACCATCGCTCCGCGAGAATCAGCGCCAAATACACCGCGTAGGCGATGATGGCCCCCGTATCCCTGCGCCCCCACTTGAACACATGGAGCTTCGTGCGCCCCTCCCCGCCGCGGTAACACCGGGCTTCCATCGCCATCGCCAAATCGCCGGCCATGCGGAAGGCCCCCACGATGAGCGGGATGAAAATGGGAATCATATTTTTCGCTCGCCGGAAGATACTGCCCGTTTCAAAATCCGCGCCGCGCGCCATCTGCGCCTTCATGATCTTGTCCGTTTCCTCGAGCAGCGTCGGGATGAAGCGAAGCGCGATCGTCATCATCATCGCGAGCTCGTGGGCCGGCAGGCCGAAGCGCACGAAAGGCTTCAGCAAGCTTTCGATGCCGTCCGTCAGCTTTACCGGCTTTGTCGTGAACGTGAGCAGCGAGCAGCCGACGATCAAAAAAACGATCCGCAGCGCCATGTAGCACGCGGTGTACAGCCCCTGCTCCGTGATTTTCAGCGGCCCCAGGCGCAGCCAGACCTCCCCGTCCGTCATGAACAAATTGATTACAAACGTGAACGCGATAATAATGAACACCGGCCGAAGCCCTCGCAGCATGAACCGCGCGGGGACGCCCGACACCTTGACGACGATCAACAAGCTGACGAAAATAACGAGATAGCCGATGAAATCGGCGGCCAGAAAGATCGACACCATGTAGGCGAGCGTCAAAATAATCTTCAGCCGCGTATCGAGTTTGTGTACGGCGCTGTAGCCGGGATAATACTGCCCGATTGTGATATCGCGGATCATGACACGGTTCCCGCGCAGTTCACAATCGAATCGGCGAGCATATCCATTGTGAGGATATTCAGCGGGAGCGCCAAGCCCCTTTCCGAGAGCCGGTTCGCGAACGTCCGCGCCGGCGGCAGGCCGAGTCCGATACCCGTCAAAAATCCCTCGTCCGCGTAGATGTCCGCGGGGGAGCCCGTTTTCACAATCCGGCCCTCCGACATGACAAACACGCGATCGGCCAACCTTGCGACGTCCTCCATGTTGTGGGAAACAAGGATGATGGTGCAGCCCGTCTTTTCCCGTATCGAACGAACCATCTCGAGGACGTCCTCGTGCGACCGCGGATCAAGTCCGGCTGTCGGCTCGTCGAGAATGAGCACTTCCGGGCGCATGGCGACGACGCCCGCGATCGCGACCTTGCGCTTTTGCCCGCCGGACAGCTCAAACGGCGAGCGCTGCGCGTATTCCGAAAAATCCACATCCACAAGCGCCATGGCTTCCTTGACGCGGACGTCCGCTTCCTCGTCCGTCAGCCCGAGATTTTTGGGCCCGAACGCGATATCCTTGTATACGGTTTCATCAAAAAGCTGATATTCGGGGTATTGAAACACCATGCCGATCTTCTTCCTCATCTCAATGACAGACGCGTTCTTGGCCGTCACGTCGACGCCGCCGACCGTGATCTTGCCCGACGTCGGTTTGAGCAAGCCGTTCAAATGCTGAACAAGCGTTGACTTTCCCGACCCCGTATGGCCGATGATACAGACGAATTCGCCCTCCGCAATCTCAAAACTCACATCCGCGACCGCGTTCGTTTCATAAGCAAGCCCCTTATTGAACGTATGCGTCAAATGCTCCGCCACAACACAAGACAAAAGGGGACGGTTCATTTGTCCCGCGCCCTCCGGGACAAATGAACCGTCCCCTTTTGTCCCGCCCGCGTGTTCGCCGTCCCCGCGTTCCTCCCCGCGGCTCCTCGGTTCGCCCTGTCCCGCCGCCGCGCGCAGGATCGCCGCCGCCAGCTTTTCGCTGTCCAAGATGTCCGTGTCCGCGGGCACAGTCAGCCCGCGCGCGCCGAGCCCCCGCGCCAGTTCAACCGGAAAGGGCAGGCGAAGCCCGAGCCGCCGTATCTCCTCCGCTCTGCGAAAAATCTCGCGCGGGGGCCCATCCATACGGACCCGTCCGCCGTCCACAATGACGATGCGGTCACCGTCTATCGTTTCATCCATGAAATGCGTGATCAGCAGCACCGTAATGCCTTCCGCGTTCAGCTTTTTCGCGATGTCAATGACTTCGCCGCGCCCCTCCGGGTCGAGCATGGCCGTCGGCTCGTCAAAAATCACAATATCCGGCTTCATCGCCGCAACGCCCGCAATCGCAATGCGCTGTTTCTGCCCGCCCGACAAGAGGTGCGGCGCCATCTTGCGCTGATCGTACATATCGACGGATTCGAGCGCGTCCCTGATCCGCTTTTTGATTTCCTCGCGCGGCAGGCCGAGGTTTTCCGGCCCGAACGCGACATCGTCCTCCACCACCGCGGATACCAACTGGTTGTCCGGATTTTGGAACACCATGCCCGCCATCTGCCGGATGTCCCACACAAATTCTTCAAGGCTTGTATCATAGCCGCCCACAACGACACGTCCCGCGGTCGGCAGAAGCAAGGCGTTGATGTTTTTTGCCAAGGTCGATTTTCCGCTTCCGTTGCGCCCGATCACGGAGGTGAAACTGCCGCGTTCGATTTCAAGGCTGACCTCTGTCAGCGCGGGAATCGGATCGCCGTCCCCCGCGTATTCAAAGCATAAGTTTTCGATTGTTATGATGATATCTTTGTCTGCCATATTGCAAAACGGACCGTTTTCACGGTCCGCGGCATTCCTCCTATTGGGCTCACTTCACAAGCTCGAGGAACACTTCCTCCGCGTTGTCGCCCCTTCTCGGGCCGAGCTTGAGAATCCTCGTATACCCGCCGTTCCGGCTTTCATAGCCCGGCGCGATCTGCTCAAACAGCTTTGTCACAACATCCTCATCATAGATGTATCCGAGTGCTTGGCGCCTTGCGTGCAGGTCGCCCCGCTTGCCGAGCGTGATCATCTTTTCCGCCATACGGCCGGCTTCCTTCGCGCGCGTATCCGTCGTCGTGATCCGCCCCTCGCGGAGAAGATCCGTGACGAGATTTCTCAGCATGGCTTTTCTATGGGCCGAATCTCTGCCTAATTTCCTGTAACCCGACATTGCCTCCTCCTTTCCTTATTCTTCGCTTTCCCTGAGCCCAAGCCCAAGGTCAGCCAATTTTTCTTTCACTTCATCGAGCGACTTCTTGCCGAGGTTCCTGACATTCATCATATCCTCCTCGTTTTTTTGCGTAAGCTCCTCGACCGTGTTGATGTTCGCCCGCTTCAGGCAGTTGAACGAACGCACGGAGAGTTCGAGCTCGTCGATCGGCATCTCAAGCGCTTTTTCCTTTTGATTCTCCTCTTTCTCCACCATCATGTCCATATTGTCGGCATTGTCGTAGAGGTTGATGAAGAGATCGAGGTGGTCGCGCATGATCTTTGCGCTGATGGCCACGCTCTCGCTCGGGGAAATGCTGCCGTCCGTCCAAACCTCAAGGCTCAGCTTGTCATAGTCCGTCACCTGCCCGACCCGCGTGTTCTCCACCGAGAAATTGACCTTTGACACCGGCGTGTAGATCGAGTCTACGGGGATGACGCCGATGGGCGTCGATTCCGTCTTGTTCTGATCGGCAGTCACATAGCCGCGGCCTTTGGCGAGATTGATCTCCATATAGAGCGTCGCCCCCGCTTCCAAGGTCGCGATATGCAAATCCGTATTGTAGATTTCCACATCCGCGCTGACCTTGATGTCGCCCGCCGTCACTTCGAGCGGGCCCTTCGCTTCAATCACAACGGTCTTTTCATCTTCGCTGTTCACGCGTACCGCAAGGCGTTTCAGATTGAGAATAATTTCCGTAACATCTTCCTTGACGCCCGGAATGGTCGAGAACTCATGCATGATGCCGTCGATTTTGACCGAGGTGACCGCGCTGCCCGGCAGCGAACTCATCAAAATGCGCCGCAAGCTGTTGCCCAATGTCGTTCCGTAGCCGCGTTCGAGCGGCTCGACCACAAACCTGCCGTACAGCTCGCTGCCGTCGGAAACGCATTCTATCGTGGGTCTTTCAATCTCTATCACGTTTGTTCCTCCTTGAATTCCTTTGTGCCGCGCAGATCACTACTTCGAGTAGAGCTCAACGATGAGATGTTCCGCGATTGGGGTATCAATCTCTTCCCGCGTCGGGAGCACAAGCACGGTGCCTTCGAGTTTGGCGACGTCTACGCTGATCCACGCGGGAGCGTTGATCTGCATTTCCTTGATTTCCTCGAATTTCAAGGATTTGTGGCTCGATTTCTTCACCGCGACGACCGAACCGGGCGCCACTTCATAGGAAGGAATATCAACTTTCCTGCCGTTGACCGTGAAATGCCCGTGATTGACCAACTGTCTGGCCTCTTTTCTCGAGGACGCGAATCCCATCCGAAATACCACATTGTCAAGGCGCGTTTCGAGCATGACGAGGAGAATCTCACCCGTAATGCCCTTGCGTTTTGAAGCCTTGAGGAAAGTATTGTGAAACTGCTTTTCGAGCAGTCCGTAGAACCGTTTTGCCTTTTGTTTTTCCCTGAGCTGCAGACCGTAGTCGGATGTCTTTTTCCGGCTTATCCCATGCTGCCCCGGCGCGTAAGCCCTTCTCTCCAGCGCGCACTTGTTTGAATAGCACCGATCGCCTTTGAGGAAGAGTTTTTGCGCCTCCCTTCTGCAAAGTCTGCAGGATGCGTCTGTATATCTTGCCACTTCTGTTCCTCCTTATACTCTTCTTCTCTTCGGCGGTCTGCATCCGTTGTGCGGGATGGGTGTGATATCCTTGATCAATGAGATCTCAAGACCTGCGGTTTGAAGCGCCCTGATCGCGGCCTCGCGGCCTGATCCGGGACCCTTGACGTATACCTCTACATGTTTCAGCCCGTGTTCGATGGCCGCTTTCGCGGCCGCTTCGCTTGCCATTTGCGCGGCGAAAGGAGTGGATTTCCGCGATCCCTTGAATCCGAGCGACCCTGCGCTCGACCAAGAGATGGCGTTTCCGCTCTGATCCGTCAGCGTGACGAGCGTGTTGTTGAAAGAGGCCTGAATATGCGCCTGCCCTCTTTCTATATTCTTGCGCTCTTTTCTCTTTTTCCGTGTTGTTTTCTTGGCCTGTGCCATGACCTATCCTCCTTAGTCGCTTTTCTTTTTTCTGCCGACCGTCTTTTTGGGACCCTTGCGCGTCCGCGCGTTCGTCTTGGTATTTTGCCCCCGAACGGGCAGGCCCCTCCTGTGGCGGATCCCCCTGTAGCAACCAATTTCCATGAGCCGTTTGATATTGAGGCTGACGTCCCTTCTCAGATCGCCCTCGACGCTGTAGTCGCTGTCGATGATCTTTCTGATCTTGCCGGCGTCCTCCTCGGACAGGTCTTTGACGCGAATGTTCGGATCGACTTCCGCTTTCGCGAGAATCTCGTTCGACGTCCTTCTGCCGATGCCGTAGATATAGGTCAAGCCGATCTCGATCCTCTTATCTCTGGGTAAATCTACCCCAGCAATACGTGCCATAGTTTTCCTCCTATGATGTTCCCTGCATACTACTACTCTGCTCTATCAATCTATCGTATAAAGCTTTTGCAGATCGTTTCGCTGTCGTCCCGACAGGAAAACTCAGCCGCCTGCATTGCTTGCGAACGAAAATTAACCCTGCTTTTGCTTATGCTTCGGGTTTTCGCAAATAATCATCACCTTGCCGTTCCGCTTGATGATCTTGCATTTCTCGCACATTGGTTTTACGGATGCCCTTACTTTCATCATACACCTCCATCTATATCTCTGCTTCGCCGTTTTCAAACTTTACCGCGCGAAAGAATATTTTACTATATTTTTTGCCCCGTTGCAACATTTTTACTTATCCCGCCACGTAATGCGGCCTTTTGTGAGGTCATAAGGCGATAATTCCATCTTGACCCGGTCGCCCGGCAGGATTCGGATGAAGTTCATGCGAATTTTGCCCGAGATATGAGCCTGTACGCGGTGGCCGTTGTCCAATTCGACGACAAACATCGCGTTTGGCTGCGATTCGACAACCTTGCCTTCCACTTCTATTACATCTTTTTTCGCCATATCCTGTGCCTTTGCTCCTCTGTCCGTTTCCTCTGTCTGTTCGTAACGCTCCCTTACCGATCTCTCTCATCCAATGTGATAATCAGCGGCTCCGCGCCCGTAATGATCACGGTATTTTCGTAATGTGCGCTGAGCTTGCCATCCACGGTCGCCACGGTAAAACCATCATCCCTGCTGTATACATCCGAGATTCCCTCGTTGATCATCGGCTCGATGGCCAAAGCCATCCCTTTCATCAGCTTGGGGCCGCGGCCGGCCTCGCCGTAGTTCTTCACCTGCGGGTCCTCATGCATCTTCTTTCCGATGCCGTGGCCCACATAGTCGAGTACGACGGAAAAGCCTTCGCGCTCCGCGCAGGTCTGGATCGCGTGCCCGATGTCCGTCAGGTGATTGCCATCCCTGCAGTACGCAAGCCCCGCGAAGAAGCTTTCCCGGCAAACCCGGATGATCCGCCGCGCCGCTTCCGAAACCTCCCCGACCGGGTAGGTCCTCGCCGCGTCGCTGACCCATCCCTTGTGCGTCGCTCCGATATCGACCGAAACGATGTCGCCCTCGCGCAGGATACGCTTCTCGCTCGGCAGGCCGTGTACGAGCTCCTCATTCACCGAAACGCAAGCGGCGGCGGGGAAGCCGCCGTAGCCCTTGAAGCTCGGCTCCATTCCGGCCGCGAGGATGCTGTCCTCGACAAAGCGGTCAATTTCCAAGGTACTGACTCCCGGCTTGATCACGCCCGCCAAGTCGCGGAGGATGGCCCCCGTGACCTTGCCGGACTCCGCCATCAGGCGTATCTCCGCGTCGGTCTTGATTCGTATCATATCATCCTATCCGTCTATCCCAGAATCCCGGAAATCTGCTTTTGCAGATTGTCCGCGCCGATCGTCCCGTCGAGTTCCGCCAACAGCCCTCGATCCCTGTAATACGCCACGAGCGGCATCGTCTGCGCGTTGTAGACGTCGATCCTGTACTCCGCTGTCGCCGCGTCGTCGTCGCTGCGCTGAATCAGCGTACTGCCGCACGCATCGCAGACATTCGCCTGTTTTGGCGGGGAGCCCGTGACGTGATAGGTACTTCCGCACGCGGGGCAAACCCTTCTGCCCGCAATCCGCATGATCAGCATTTCCCTTGGCACTTTCAGGTAAAACACCTTGTCGAGCGCCGTACCTTCCTCCGAAAGCAGCTTGTCCAAAGCCTCGGCCTGCGGAATCGTCCGCGGGAAGCCGTCGAGCAAATAGCCGTTTTTTGTATCGTCCCACGTCAGCCTGTCCGCCATGAGCGCGATCATGAGATCGTCCGGCACGAGTCTGCCGGAATCCACGTATTCTTTTGCTTTCAAGCCGAGCGGCGTTTGCTCCGCGAGGTGCTTTCGCAGGATATCGCCCGTTGCCACCACCGGTATTTTGTATGCGCGGACAATCCTCCCGGCCTGTGTGCCTTTGCCCGACCCCGGAGGGCCGAGCAGCATAAGCCTTGCCATATTGCAAGAACTCCTTTCTACAAGAACCCTCGGTAATTTCTCATGACCATCTGATTCTCAATCTGTTTCATCGTATCGAGCGCGACGCCGACCGCAATGAGCAGCGCCGTCCCGCCGAAGCGAATCTGCAATTCCGTGAACTGCTGAATGAGATAGGGCATCGAAGCAATCACCGCAAGGAATATCGCGCCCACGAAGGTCACGCGCATCATTACATTATTCAAATATTCGACCGTCGGACGCCCCGGGCGAATGCCCGGTATGAACCCGCCGTTTGCCCGCATGTTCTCCGCGACATCGACCGGGTTGAAGGTGATCGCCGTGTAGAAATACGTGAAGAAGATGATGAGGATGGCGTCGAGGGCGACATAGAGCCACACGCCCGGATCGCCCGACGGCGACAGCCACTTGTTCATGAACGCTTCAAATTTCCCGCCGGGGAAGAAATACGTGATGGTCAGCGGGAACTGGAGGATCGAAAGGCCGAAGATGACGGGGATCACGCCCGCCTGGTTGACCTTGATCGGAATATGCGTATTTTGCCCGCCGTACATCTTCCTTCCGACGACGCGCTTGGCGTATTGCACGGGGATTCTTCTTTGGCCCTGCTGTACGAGGACGATCCCGACGATGACCGCCAGGGCAAAGACCGCGAAGAGGAGGAGCGAAATGAAGCTGACCGTTCCCGCGCGGTAGCTTGTGAAAGCCGTCCCGATGGCGCCGGGCGCGCGGCAGACGATGCCGCCGAAGATGATGAGCGAAATGCCATTGCCCACGCCGTACTCGTTGATCTGCTCGCCGAGCCACATGAGGAAAGCCGTGCCGGCCGTCAGGGAAATGATAACGACAATTTTCGAGAAAACATCGTCGTCCATCGCGTTTCTGAACAGGCCGAACGTATAGCCGACCGCCTGAAGGAGCGCCAGGATAACCGTCAGATAACGCGTGATTTGCGTCATCTTTTTGCGGCCTTCCGTTCCCTCTTTTGCCAGATTTTCGAGATAGGGAATGGCGATCGTGAGCAGGTTGATGATGATGGAAGCGGTGATGTAAGGCGTGATACTCAGCGCGAAGATCGTAAAGTTTGCAAAGGCCCCGCCCGAAAACAGATTGAAAAGTTCAAAGAGCCCCTGCCCGTTGAACGCCTCGGCCAACACCTGCCGGTCGATCCCCGGAATGGGAATGTTGGAACCGAGCCGGAATACGATCAGCATAAGCAGCGTGAAGATCATTTTCCGACGGATATCGGGAATCTTCCATGCCTTGCCCAGTGTTGCAAACATATTCATTTAAATCACCTCGGCTGTGCCGCCGGCCTTTTCGATCTGAAGGACGGCCGATTTGCTGAATTTGTTTGCCTTGACGGTCAGGCTCTTTTCGAGCGTGCCGTTTCCGAGCACTTTCAGCCCGCCCAAGGGTTTTTTGATCAAGCCTTTTTCCCTCAGCGTTTCCGCTGTGATTTCGGCGCCGGCTTCAAAATCGTTCAAGTCGCCGACATTCACGATCGCGTATTCGACCCGCCAAATATTCGTGAAGCCGCGTTTGGGAATCCGTCGGTAGAGCGGCATCTGCCCGCCCTCAAAACCGATCCGCACACCGCCGCCGCTCCGCGAATTTTGTCCGTTCATCCCGCGCCCGGCCGTCTTGCCCTGCCCGGTCGCCGTACCGCGGCCTTTGCGCTTCGGCGCTTTTGCCGCGCCCGGCGCCGCTTTCAATTCATGCAATTTCATCTGTCTGTTCTCCTTACTCTACGGCACTGACCGTGACGAGGTGCGTTACTTTTTTCACCGCGCCCCGCGTCTGCGGCGTATCTTCAAGCTCCACGCTATGATGCATTTTGCGCAAACCGAGCGCCGCTACCACCTTTCGTTGGGAGGGCGTGGCGCCGATGGGACTCTTTGTCAATGTGATTTTGATCTTTGCCATATTTGTTTCCTCCGCTTATCCGAATATTTCTTCCCGCGTCTTGCCGCGCAGCCGGCCGACCTCCTCGACCGTTTTGAGGCCTTTCAGCCCCTCGATGGTCGCATACGCCATATTGCCGGCGTTGTTTGAACCGATGGATTTGGCCCGCACATCCTTGACGCCCGCAAGCTCAAGCACGGTACGCACGGAGGAGCCGGCGATCACGCCCGTCCCTTCCGAACCCGGCATGAGCAATACCCGGCCCGCGCCGAACACCCCGAGGTTTCTGTGGGGGATCGTCGTACCGACCGTAGGCACATAAATCAGCTTCTTCTTTGCGTCCTCGATCGCTTTGCGCACCGCTTCGGGAATCTCCCGCGCCTTGCCCAGTCCGACGCCCACATAGCCGTTCTCGTCCCCGACGACGACCGTCACGGAAAAGCGCATATTGCGGCCGCCCTTGACCGTCTTTGCGACCCTTCTGATATTGACGATGGACTCTTTCAGCTCCATTTTGGACGCATCGATTGTTTTCTGCTGCATATCGCCTATCCTCCGTTAAAATCTGAGCCCGGCTTCGCGCGCGCCGTCTGCCAGTTCTTTGACTCTGCCGTGATACAGGAAGCCGCCTCTGTCAAAGGCCACTTCGCTGACGCCCTTTTCAAGCGCCCGTTTCGCGACGGCCGCCCCGACGAGCTTCGCCGCGTCCTTGTTGCCGCCGTAAGGGGCCTGCGCTTTGATCTCTTTGTCGAGCGATGAAGCGGCGGCGAGCGTCCGGCCCGTCGTATCGTCGATCACCTGCACCGAGATATTTTTCAGACTGCGGTAAACGCAAAGCCGCGGCTTCGCGGGCGTGCCGCTGAGGTTTTTCCGCACGCGCGCATGCCGTTTTTTCCGCATATCGTTTCTGCTGTATTTCGCCATCTTTTCGACTCCTTTCCCTTAACTGCCCTTGACTCCGGCCTTGCCTTCCTTGCGGCGGACCTTTTCGCCCGAATAGCGGACGCCCTTGCCCTTGTAAGGCTCCGGCGGCCGCCACGCACGGATGATGGCGGCGTAGTTGCCCACGGCGGCCTTGTCGATCCCCTTGACAAGGATCTCCGTTGCGGACGGCGTTTCCGTCGTGATCCCATTCGGATCGAACAGCTCGACGGGATGGGAATAGCCAAGGCTGAGGACGAGCTTGTCGCCCTGTTTGTCGGCCTTGTATCCGACGCCGATGATTTCCAATTTGCGTTCAAAGCCTTCCGAAACGCCCGTTACCATATTGCCGATGAGCGTCCTCGACAGGCCGTGGAGGGAGCGGCTCTCTTTCTGATCGTCGCTGCGCGTCACATGGATCACGCCGTCCTCTTGTTTTACCGTAATCTTACCCGATATCTTTTCGCTGAGCTCCCCTTTGGGGCCCTTGACCGTGACAAGGCCCGCGGCGTCTATTGTCACCTCGACGCCGGCAGGGATTGTCACGGGAATTTTTCCGATTCTGGACATATCCTTCCTCCTCCTACCAAACGTAACAGATGACTTCGCCGCCGATGCCGATACGCCGGGCGTCTTTGTCGCTGATAATTCCCCGCGAAGTCGAAATGATGGCGACGCCGAGGCCGCCGAGTACCCTCGGGACGTTCTCCGCTTTCACATGCACTCTCAGCCCGGGCTTGGAGATTTTCCGAATGCCGCTGATGACCTTCACCTTGCCGGGCGCGTACTTCATCTTGATTTTGATGATACCCTGCTTCCCGTCCTCGGTGAATTCGTAATCCTCGATGTAGCCTTCCTCTTTGAGAATGGCCGCGATGGATTTCTTCATCTTCGACGCGGGCACATCCACGGTCTGATGTCCGGCCGTGTTTGCGTTTCTTATCCTTGTGAGCATATCCGCTACAGGATCTGTCATTGTCATAATGAGTTCCTCCTTACCAACTTGCCTTTTTGACGCCGGGGATTTCTCCCTTGTACGCGAGTTCTCTGAAGCAAATCCTGCAAATACCGTACTTTTGAAGCACCGAATGGGGCCTTCCGCAAATCCTGCATCTCGTGTAAGCCCTCGTCTTGTATTTCGGCTTCCTCTGCTGCTTTATTTTGAGCGATGTCTTTGCCATGGCCTCCTCCTATTTCTCAAACGGCATTCCGAGAAGCCGCAGAAGTTCCGCCGCCTCTTCGTCGGTTTTTGCTGTAGTCGTGAAGATGATGTTCATCCCCTTGACCATATCCACCTTGTCGTACACGATCTCGGGGAAGATGGATTGCTCTTTGAGCCCAAGGCTGTAATTGCCGCGCCCGTCAAACGAATTTTTCGATACCCCGCGGAAATCCCGCACCCGCGGCAGTACGATGTTGAAAAATTTGTCAGCGAACACGTACATATTTTCGCCGCGCAGCGTGACCTTCGTGCCGACCGACATCCCCTGCCTGACCTTGAAATTCGCAACGGATTTTTTGGCCTTTGTAACGACGGGCCGCTGTCCCGAGATGAGCGCCAGCTCTTCCACCGCCGTTTCCATGATTTTGGCATTGTCCTTCGCTTCGCCCAAGCCCATATTGATCGTGATCTTCTCGAGCTTCGGAATCTCCATCACGTTCTTGTAGCCAAACTTCTCGCGGAGGGCGCCAAAGGCTTCGTTCTTGTATGTATTCTTCAATCTTGCTGTCATGGCCTTCCTCCTAATCTATCGAATTTCCGGACTTCTTGGCGTAGCGCACCTTCTGCCCGCCTTCAATCCTGTGTCCGACCCGGCTTCCCGACTTGGACTTGGAATCCCAGTACATCACATTGGACGCGTCGATGGCGCCCTCGATGTGCTTGATGTCGGACCTTTCCTTGCGCGTTTGCTTCTGGTGCTTCGTCTGGACATTGACGCCCTCGACGATCACGCGGCCCGTCTTGGTGAACACCTTGAGGACCTTGCCGCGCTTCCCTTTGTCTTTGCCCGTGATGACCACCACGGTATCGTCTTTCTTGATATGCATGGGACCCTCCTACAGCACTTCCGGCGCGAGCGAAACGATCTTCATGAAACTTTTTTCCCTCAGCTCTCTGGCCACGGGACCGAAGATACGCGTGCCGACCGGCGTCTTGTCCTCTTTAATAATAACAGCCGCGTTCTGGTCAAATTTGACGTAACTGCCGTCGTTTCTGCGCGCCCCGGTTTTTGTCCGGACGATCACCGCCTTGACCACATCGCTCTTTTTGACGAGGCCGCCCGGCGTAGCGACCTTGACGGTGCAGACGACGATGTCGCCTATGTTCGCGTATTTGCGGCTCGTGCCGCCGAGAATGCGAATCACCAAAAGCTCTTTGGCGCCGGAATTGTCGGCGACCCTCAGCCTTGTTTCATTCTGTATCATAATGGGCTGCCTCCTTACTACTTCGCCTTCTCTACGACGCCGACCAAGCGCCAGCGTTTGTCTTTCGACAAGGGTCTGGTTTCCATGATCCTCACCTTATCGCCGATACGGCACTGATTTTCTTCATCGTGCGCCTTGAACTTCGTCGTCCGTTTGACCGCTTTTCCGTAAAGGGAATGCCGGACGAAGTCCTCCACCGAAACGGTGATGGTTTTTTCCATTTTGTCGCTGACGACAATCCCGACTCTCGTCTTTCTGTTGTTTCTTTCAGTCTGCACAGCGCATCCTCCTTCCCTTAGCTGATCGCTTCTTCCGCGGCGATCTCATTCTCGCGGATGACCGTTTTGATCCGCGCAATATCCCGTTTCACATCCCGCATGCGGATGGGGTTTTCGAGCTGTCCCGTCACATGCTGAAAGCGCAGGTTGAATAACTCGTTCTTTGCTTTTTTGAGCTCATCGTGAAGCTCGGCTTCCGTAAATTCTCTGACTTTATCGATCTTCATTTCGCTTCACCGCCTCCCACAGCTTCTTCGCCCTTGGCCGCGAATCTCGTTTTGAGCGGAAGCTTGTGCGCCGCAAGCCGCATTGCTTCCTTCGCCGCCGCATAGGAAACACCCTCGATTTCAAACATCACCCTGCCGGGCTTGACGACCGCGACCCAATATTCGGGCGCGCCCTTTCCGGAACCCATCCTGACCTCCGCCGGTTTCTTCGTGACCGGCTTGTGCGGGAAAATCATGATATAGACCTTGCCGCCCCTTCTGATCGAACGCGTCATCGCGATACGCGCCGCTTCGATCTGGTTGGATTTGATCCAGCCCGGCTCTTCCGCGATCAGTCCGTACGCTCCGTAGGTAATCAAGTTGCCCCTTGTGGCGACACCCTTCATGCGGCCCCTGTGTACACGCCGCCTTTTTACTCTTTTTGGCATCAACATAGTTCGTGTCCTCCGATATCTTTATTCTTCAGCGCCGGTCTGAGCGTCTGCGGGCGCCGCGCCCTCCGCGGTCCCGGACTCTGCCGGAGCCTGTGCGGCCGCCCGTTTTGCGGCTTCCGCCGCAGGGTCTTTCTTCGGCGCCGACCGTTTGCGCGGATTGATCGCCTTTGCAATTTCAGGGCCTTGGTCCCTGCCGCCGCTGCGGTTTCTGTTACCGCCGTCCCGTCCGCCGCGATCCCGTCTGGGGCGATCGCCATCTCTGCTGTCCCGGCTGTCCCGGCCATCTCTGCGCGCCCCTCTGTTTCGGTCGCCGCCCCGGCCCTTTTCCGCCTTTTCCTCGGGAATCTGGCTCATCAGGCCCTTCTCAAGCCGCTCTCCGAGATTGATCCAAACCTTGACCCCGATCCTTCCGTATGTCGTATCCGCTTCCGCAAACCCGTAGTGAATGTTTGCCCGCAGCGTGTGGAGCGGCACATTGCCCTCGCTGTATTTCTCGCTTCGCGCGATCTCCGCGCCGCCGAGCCGGCCCGCGACGAGGACCTTGACGCCCTTCGCGTTGGCCCGCATCGTCCTGCCGATCGCCTGTTTCATCGCGCGCCGGAAAGAAATTCTCTTTTCCAAGGCCTGTGCAATGCTTTCCGCGGTAAGCTGCGCGTCGAGCTCGGAACGCTTGATCTCAATGATATTCAGTCGAACGGTCTTTTTGGTCATCTGCTCCAACGCCGCTTTGATCTCATCGGCGCCGCTGCCCGTGCGCCCGATGATGATACCGGGCTTGTCCGTCAAAACGGACACCTTGATCTGATTGTCCGCTGCGCGCTCGATGACCGTCTTGGAAATCCCGGCCGCGTAGAGCTTGCGTTTGATGAATTCGCGGATTTGATTGTCCTCAATCAGATAGTTGGCGAAATTCTTTTTATCGGCATACCACTTGGAATCCCAATCGCTGATGATCCCGACTCTGAGCCCGTGCGGGCTGACTTTTTGACCCATGCGTGAAAACCTCCTATTCCTTTTCCTTGAGCGTCACGCCGATGTGGCTGCTTCTTTTCAGGATCATGAACGCCCTGCCCTGCGAACCGGCTCTCCACCGCTTCATCGTGGGCCCTTTGTGGGCGTATACTTCCGCGACATACAAATTGTCGGGATTCATTTGATGATTGTTTTCGGCATTGGCCGCCGCGGATTTCACGACTTTCTCCACGACCTCCGCACCTTTGCCCGGCGTGAACTTCAGGATATTCAAAGCCTCTCCGAGATCCTTCCCCCTGACCAAAGCCGCGACCGGCTGCAGTTTGATGGGTGATATGCGGACATATTTGGCGACCGCTTTTGCTTCCGTGACTTCCATGATGTGATCCCCTTTCTATTCCTGCGCAGGAGCCGGGGCCGGGGCCGAAGCCGCGGAAGCCGACACAACGGAGCCGACGGAAGCCGTGGCCGCAAAGTCGATTTTCGCCGTCTTTTTGACCCTCGTGCTCTTGTCCGAGCCGTGTCCTCTGTATGTTCTCGTAGGGGCGAATTCCCCGAGCCGATGTCCGACCATATCCTCCGTGATGTAGACGGGAACGTGCCGTCTGCCGTCATGCACCGCGATTGTATGCCCCACCATCTGCGGGAAAATCGTAGACGGCCTGGACCAGGTCCTCAGGATTCTCTTCTCGTTGGCCGTATTGAGCGCTTCCACCGCCGCAAGCAGTTTTTTCTCAACAAAGGGGCCTTTTTTCAATGATCTACCCATGCTCTGCTTCTCCTCCTACTTATTTCTGATTGCGTCTTTTGACGATGTACTTGTTGGACGGCTTGTTTTTCTTTCTCGTCTTGTACCCGAGCGCGGGCTTGCCCCACGGCGTGACCGGACCGACGCGGCCGATCCCGGTCTTGCCCTCGCCGCCGCCGTGCGGGTGATCGTTCGGGTTCATGACCGAGCCCCTGACCGTCGGGCGGATACCCATGTGGCGTTTGCGGCCGGCCTTGCCGATCTTGATGTTGCCGTGGTCGCTGTTGCCGACCGTGCCGATCGTCGCCTTGCATTCAATGCGGACCATGCGCACCTCGCCCGAGGGGAGTTTGACCTGCGCGTAGTTGCCTTCCTTGGCCATGAGCTGTGCGTGCGCGCCCGCGGAACGGGCCATCTGCGCCCCTTTTCCCGGCTTCATTTCAATATTATGAATAATCGTGCCGACCGGGATGTTTTGCAGCGGCAGGGCGTTGCCTGTCACGATATCCGAGCCCGGGCCGGAAACGACCTTGTCGCCGACCTTGAGCTTGTCGGGCGCGATGATATAACGCTTTTCCCCGTCCGCGTAGAACACGAGCGCGATGTTGGCACTGCGGCCCGGATCGTATTCAATGGTTTTGACCGTCGCGGGAATCCCGTCCTTGTCGCGTTTGAAATCGATGATACGATAACGAAGCCGCGTACCGCCGCCCCGATGCCGCACCGTGATCTTCCCGCGGACATTGCGCCCCGCGTGTTTCTTGACCGTGACCGTCAGGCTCTTTTCCGGCGAATCCGTCGTGATCTCCTCGAAAGTCGATCCCGTCATACCGCGCAGGCCCGGCGTGGTCGGATTGTATTTCTTGATTCCCATATCGCTGTTCCTCCCTGCCTACAGGCCCTGGAAAAATTCGATTTCCTTACTGTTGTCCGTAAGGGTCACGATGGCCTTCTTGCTCGCCGCCGTATAGCCGACGTTTTTACCCATTCTCTTCTTCTTGCCTTTTACATTCATAATGTTGACTTTTTCGATCTCAATCCCGAAGATTTCCTCGAGCGCGTGCCGGACTTGGGTCTTGTTGGCGTCCACCGCAACCTTGAAAGTGTACTTGCGCACCTGCGCGTCGTCCATACTCCGCTCGGAAATCACAGGCTTGATGATGATATCGTACGCTGTTTTCATGCTGAATACACCTCCTGGATCTTTTCGGCCGCGTCTTTCGTAACGATGAAGCTTGTGTAATTGAGAATCTCATACACATTCATGCGGCCGACGTATGTCGTTTCGACGTTCGGGATGTTGGACGCCGATTTGACGACGGCATCGTCCTGCGCGGCCGTCACGATCAAAGCCTTCTTCGCGGCGTTCACATTTTTCAGGAAAGAAATCATCTCTTTTGTCTTGGGCCCCTCGAAAGTCAGATCCTCGATCACGATGATCTCATTTTCCTGTACCTTGGAAGTCAGGACAGACTTCATCGCGAGCCGGCGCTCCTTCTTGGGGATAGAATAACGATAATCCCGCGGTTTCGGGGCGAACACGATGCCGCCGCCGACATGATTCGGCGCCACGCTTGAACCCTGGCGCGCGCGGCCTGTGCCCTTCTGCCGGAAAGGCTTCTTGCCGCCGCCGCGAACTTCGGAGCGCGTCTTTGCGGACTGCGTCCCCTGACGCTGATTCGCGAGATAATTTTTTACGGTTTCATGGACGGCGTATTCGTTGATCTCGATCCCAAAGACGTCATCCGAAAGATCGACGTCCCCCGCCGGGCTGCCATCCATCTTGAGCATTTTCACTGTTGCCATTTGCTGCTGCCCTCCCTCTCTCTATTCCCGGCCTTTGACGGCATATCTGACACGCACAACGCCGCCGCGGTTGCCCGGGACAGCGCCTTTCACAAGCAGAAGATTCCGCTCGGGGATAATCTTGACCAAGTCCACGTTTTGGGTCGTCACCGTTTCCCTGCCCATGCGGCCGGGGCCGGCGTTGCCTTTGAATACGCGGGAAGGATAGGTACCGGCCGCCAGTGCGCCCGGCAATCTCTTGTGTTTGGAACCGTGGCCCATGGGCCCTCTGTGATGGTTGTGGCGCTTGATGTTGCCCTGTGTGCCTTTCCCCTTTGACGTCCCGGTGACATCGAGCTTCTTTCCTACTTCAAAATCGGCGACCGTGATGATCTGGCCCGGTTCGTAAGTTTCGCCCTCGCTGAGCCGAATCTCGGTCAAATGCTTTTTGAGCGGGGAATCCCACTTCGCGAAATGGCCTTTTGTCGGCTTGTTGGCACGGCTCTCCTTCAGGTCGGCAAAACCGATCTGCACGGCGCTGTAGCCGTCGGTTTCCGTCGTCTTGATCTGAACGACCGTATTGGGCGCCGCTTCGATCACCGTGACCGGAATCTGCACCCCTTCCTCCGTGAAGATCTGCGTCATCCCGATCTTCTTTCCTAAGATTGTTTTCATATTATATAGTTCCTTTCTTACAGCGGATTTCCGGCTCGTCTTTTTCGCGCTTGCCTTTTCGCATTACCGCGAAAATCCCGCGCCGGACATCATACTAAGATACTCCTCAATCTACAGCTTGATCTCGATGTCTACACCCGCGGCGAGGTCGAGGTTCATCATCGCGTCCATCGTCTTGGGCGTCGCGTGCGTCAATACGATAAGGCGCTTGTGCGTCCGCTGCTCAAACTGCTCGCGGCTGTCCTTGTATTTGTGGACCGCGCGCAGGATGGTAACGATCTCCTTTTCGGTCGGGAGCGGGATGGGCCCGGAAACATCCGCGCCGTTGCGCTTGGCCGTCTCGACGATGTCCGCCGCCGCCTTGTCAAGAATCTCGGGCTCATAAGCCTTCAGCTTGATCCGGATCTTTTGCTGCTCTGCCATTACTTCCTCCTCCGTCGTCATTTCCGCTTCGCCGCTATCGCTCCGCGCGGAATCCTCTCGGACACCCTCGCCCTCTTTGCGGTAAATTCCTGCCCGGCTGAAGCCGGGGGAATTCTCGCATGACACCTACCAACGATTCACTGCGTGAATCGGGTTAGGGGTTCAAAAGAGGATAGTTCTCAGCGGAAATTCCCCGATAGCACGGCAACCTCCCGCCTCATTGCACGCCCGCAAATTTGCGCGAGCTTGACAATTATACCGAAGCCTTATTTTTATTGCAAGCTTTTTTTGAGATTTTTTGCAAAAAACCACTGCTATTTTCACCGGAAACCATTGATATTTCAAATCGCGCAAGGCCCGCCCCGTGTACACGCCGCCACGCGTACACCAATCCCGCGCCCCCCTTGCAATCAAGCAATCTTTGAAATCACATCAATACACACCCCCATGCGTACAAGGAAGCACAAACGGAGTTTAGGAAGCACAAAAACCCCGGCGCGCGGACCCAAAGGGGGGGGAGGGGCCGCGCGCCGGGGAATATCGCCCCGGTCAGCAAATCCCTGATTTGCGCCGGGGATTACTGTGCCGTAGGGTTTGAATTTTCCCGAAATGACTATCCAAACCACTCATAATCTGATATAATGGATGCCAAGAGGAGGCTTGAACGCAATGAATATGATGGAGTTTTACGAGCAGTTTGGAACGGAGGGACAATGCCGCCGGCAT
>JAITNA010000120.1 GCA_031290715.1 Eubacteriales Family XIII. Incertae Sedis bacterium
CAAGCCCGGCGGGGATGTTACGGGGTATTTCCACCGGAATTTTGCGGGCGGATACGCGGGGCCCGCGGGGCGTACAACGCGGTTGTTCGACCCCTTGGCCGCGGCGCGCGGCGATGTGGAGGAGAAGCCAAAGCCGCCCCGCGTCCATGTCGCGGCCGGGGATCGCGTGCGCCATATGAAATTCGGCGAAGGCCTTGTCCTCGAAGCGTCCGGGGACTACGCGACCGTGATGTTCGACGCGGTCGGAAAAAAGAAGCTGTCGCTTGAGGTGGCGGTGATTGAGAAGGTTTTGTGAGTGGTGTGCATAGGCGTTGGCGGGAAGGTGCGGAGGGTTTTGGATCGGGCGGTATGGAAAAAGATTTGAGGATGGACAGGCAGCGGGAGTTGACGGCATTGCTGACAGATGCCGCCCGCGCTTATTATGACGACGACTGGGAGATGATGAGCAATCTCGAATATGACCGTCTTTATGACGAGCTTGCCGCGCTCGAACGGGCGACGGGCTTTGTTCCGGCCGGCAGCCCCACGCAACGGGTCGGCTTTGGGGTGAGCGGCGAGCTTGTGAAACAGGAGCACTCCGTCCCGATGCTTTCGCTGAACAAGACGAAGAGCGCCGCCGAGCTCGAAGAGTGGCTTGAAGATAAACAAGGGCTTTTGTCCTACAAGATGGATGGGCTGACGGTCGCGCTTACCTACGAAAACGGCAGCCTGAAGGATGCCGTTACGCGCGGGAACGGCGTCGCCGGGGAAGTGGTGACAAACAACGCGCTGGCCTTCATCAATCTGCCGCGGACGGTCGCGTTCCGCGGCGAGCTTTTGATTCGCGGCGAGGCGGTCATCCGCTACAGCGATTTCCGCAAGATCAACCGGGAGATCGAGGATGTGTCGGCGCGGTACAAGAATCCGCGGAATCTTGCCAGCGGCAGCGTGCGGCAGCTCGATGCGGCGGTGACGTCAAAACGGCGCGTCGGGTTTTTTGCGTTTGCGCTCGTTTCCGCGAAGGGAGGAGAAGCGGGGGGACCGTCCGGGGCAGAACCGGACTTTGAAAACAGCCGCCGGAAACAGATGGAATTTCTGGGTTCGCTCGGCTTTGAAACAGTGGAATACGCGATCGTTGACGCGGCATCGCTCGGGAAAACCCTGCTTGATTTTTCCCGGACCGCGCACGATTCCGATTTTGATCTTCCCGTGGACGGCCTTGTGCTTGAATATGATGATATCGCGTATAGCATGACCCTCGGCGCGACGTCCAAATATCCGCGGGACTCGATCGCGTTCAAGTGGGCTGACGAGCAGGCCGAAACGACGCTTCGGGCGATCGAATGGAGCGCGTCGCGGACGGGGCTCATCAACCCTGTCGCCGTCTTTGAGCCGGTCGAGCTCGAGGGCACGACGGTATCGCGCGCCAGTGTGCACAACCTCAGCATTGCGGAGGAGCTTTCGCTTGGCGCGGGCGACCGAATCCTTGTTTACAAGGCCAATATGATCATCCCGCAGATTGCGGAAAATCTCACGAAAAGCGGAACGGAGCGCCCGCCCGCGGTCTGCCCGGTCTGCGGTGCGCCCACGGAAATTCGGGACGCTGACGGCATCCGGACGCTTTTTTGCACAAACGCGGGCTGCGCCGCGCGAAAGATCAAATCTTTCACGCATTTTGTGAGCCGGCCGGCGCTCAACATAGACGGGCTTTCGGAACAGACGCTTGAAAAATTTATCGCGGCGGGGCTGTTGCACGAGCTTGCGGACATCTTCCGGCTGAAGGCTCACCGGGAGGAGATCGTTGCGATGGACGGCCTTGGGGAGCGGTCGTTCGGCAATCTGACGGACGCGATCGAAACGGCGCGGCTGACGACGCCCGCGCGGCTGCTCATCGGCCTTGGCGTGCCGGAGGTCGGCGCCGCGACGGCAAAGCAGATCGCGAAAGTCTTCGGGGACGATTGGGACAGTATGATGAATGCCGATGAAGATACGCTGTCCTCCGCAGACGGCGTCGGACCCATTATCGCGGGGCTGTACGCGGGGTGGTTTGCCGACCCGAAAAACCGGGAAAGCGCCTGTGACCTCCTGCGCGAAGTCCGCTTTGCGGAAAGCCGCCCCGCCGATGGCGGGATACGCGACGGCGGGATATTCGCGGGGAAGGTTTTTGTGATTACGGGGTCTTTGAACGGCTACAAAAGCCGGGACGACCTGAAGGAAAAGATCGAAGCGCTCGGCGGGAAAACAAGCGGGTCTGTAAGCGCCAAAACAGACTACCTGATCAACAACGATAAGGCGTCGGCTTCCTCTAAAAACAAAAAGGCAAAAGAGCTCGGCGTTGAAATTATTACAGAATCGATATTTGAGGAAATGGCAAAGCAATCATGAATGAAACGGTCCGTATCAGCGTGAAAATCGAGAGCCGCTATCTGCAGATTTGCAGGGAACGGCGGGAAAAAGGCGTGCTCTATGTTTCGCTCGTGCGGCGGGTGCGGCTGCCCGCGGCGCTCGCTTCGGGCCGGATGATCGGAAGGCCTCGGGAATTGGCGAAGCTGCTTCACGAATCGCTCTCCGGGATTTTCGGGGAAAGCCCTGCGGGCGGAGCGGAGTTGGCGCTCTATTTCGGGCCCCCGCTCGTGCGGTTCAGCGAGTATCGGTACGGCGCGGGGGGCAAAACGAAAAAGGAGCGCAGGCGGATTGAAGAGGGCAAGCTGCCGGGCGGGGACGCGCCGGAATATATCGTCGAAAACTACGATTACGGCAACCGGGACGAGCTTGCGGCGAGCGCGATATACGCCATCCGCGAAGATTTTTTGCGGGCGTTCGTAGCAGTCTTGTCCGAGAAAGGATACCGCGTCGCGTACGCGGTGCCCGCGCTTGCCGCTTTTGCGGAAGCGGTCAAGGATTTCGCGCGGGGGGAAACGCCGAGCCTGCTCCTCGACATTGAGGAGGACAGAATCTATGCCGCCTTTTGGTCGGGCGGGATACAGCGGCTTGTTCAGCTGCCGATGGACGCGGACATCGGGGAAGATACGGAAAACCGCGCGGCGCTTGTGAGGGAGCGCATTCTGGAGGCGGTACTGCCGCTTGCGCAGGGACAGGCCCATGTCGTCCTCTCGGGGTTTTTGTCATTAGACCCGGATGTCCGGGCCGCGCTCAAGGGGCTGAAAGACAGCCGGCTGTCGCTTGTCAGCGCGGACGCGCCCGGAGTGAAAGGCCATTTGGCGTTGGAACAGGAGATGAAAGGCAAGGAACATTTGCTTTCGGGGATTTTCGGCGCGATCGGCGCGGATACGCAGGGGGGGGACATCCCGAATTTTTTGGAGGGGGGAAATGAGCGGATTGCGGCGGGAAAGGCCCTCCGCGCCATCCTCCTTGTGACGATTCTCGTTGCGGTGATTGCCGGGGCTGTGCCGCCTGCCGGACTGTTTCTGCTCGAACGGGAGCGGGAGCGGGATCTCGCGAAGCTGGAAGAGCCGGGCTACGCGATAGCCAGGGAAAAACTCAGCGGGTACCGGGAATCGGTCGCGGCGCTGACGGAATACGCGGGGGATCAAGCGCTTTTGCCGGAGGAGGGGTTTTCCTATGCCGACATCGTCACGGAGCTGAAGGACGGGCCGCTGAAAGGCGCTGTAATAAAGGAGATGTTTTATGAAGAGGACGCGGGGCTCATCGTGGATTTCGTAACGGAATTCCCAGAAGCTTTCGACAGTATGAAGGCGCTGATCAACGACAGCCGGAAGATGACGATCTATGAACCGGGGCCGCGGGAGGATTTGGGGCACGGGGAATGGGGGATTCAGATACGCGTGACCCTCGCGCGGGGGGCGTCGGAATGAAATATATCCATCAGCGCAACAGAAGTATTGTCTTTCTTGTCATTTTTGCGGCGGCCGTCTTATGCTATATGCTGTTTGCCGTCCCATGGTTCCGCGCGGAAACAGATCGTCTGCGTCCCGAAAGCAAGATGCTGGAGAAGGATATCGGGGAAATCGAAGCGATGAACGGCGATACAAGCGAGCTTGACGAGCAGATCGCGCGGGCGGCGGAGCGGCTTTCGGCGCTGCGCGCGGGCCGCCTTGTGACGGCGAAGGAGCTCCGCGGCGAGCTGACGGCGGCGTGCGCCGCGGCGGGGGTCGACGCGCCGGAGATTTCGGCGGAGGAGGAAGAGCTGCTGCGCCCTGCCGGAACCCGGACGGCGGCCTTGTACGCGGCCGCCGCCGCGATCATGTTTGACGGCATCGAGGAGTCCGGGCGCGGCGTCATGGATTGGCTTGAACGCAGTGAAACCGGCGATTATGAAATCACGGGTTTTGCGTTTTCCGCGGGGGAGTCCGAAGAAAGCCCCGGAAGCTGGGTGATTCATGTCAAACTCTGCTATTATAAGGATGCGCCCTCGGACGCCGCCGCGGAGGACGCCGCGGAATGACGAGGAATGTCTTGCTGACGATCGCGTATGACGGCGGCGCTTTTCACGGATGGCAGATTCAGCCGAATCAAAGAACGGTGCAGGGCACGCTTGAAGAGGCGCTCGAAAAATTGTGCGGCGAAAGGGTACAGCTGCACGGGACGTCGCGGACAGACGCGGGCGTTCACGCGTTCGGGCAGCGCGCCACGTTCTCCGGGGAATTCAAAATCCCCGCGGACAGGCTGCCGGAAGCGATGAACCATCAACTGCCGGACATTCAAATCATCGCGGCGCGGGACGTCCCCGCGGGCTTCCACGCCCGCCATGACGCGGCCGGAAAGACCTATCTTTACCGGATTCAGTTATCCGGGGAGCCGGATATTTTTTCGCGAAACCTTGTCTGGCGGTTGAAAGAAACGCCAAATGTCGGTAATATGAGAGAAGCGGCAAAGTATATCGAGGGCCGGCAGGATTTTGCGTGTTTCCGGGCCGCCGGGGGCAATCCCCGCGGATCAACGGTTCGGACCGTGTACGCCGTCCGGATCGAAGAATCGGAACAGCCGAGTCTGCGCGGTGTTCCCTGCCGGGAAATCCGGATAGAGATCACGGGAAACGGTTTTTTGTACCATATGGTGCGAATCATCGTCGGCACACTCGTAAAAATCGGGAGGGGAAAGCAGGGCCCGGCGGAAATGAAAGTTATTATTGCATCGGGAGATCGCGCAAAAGCCGGTCCGACGGCGCCCGCACAGGGGCTGTACCTGCGGGAAGTGTATTTCAGCGAAAGGGAGATCAATGAGCGAATCAGGCAAGCTTGAACGGATCGAGTCAACGGAAGCGCTTCGGATTTTTGTGGATTCCACGGCGGTGTACACCTACGTCGCCGATTTTGAAACGGATGAAATCCTCATGGTCAATCGGTATTACGCGAAAAATCTCGGCGTTCCCATCCCGCGGATGGAGGGGCGCAAATGCTGGGAATTTGTGAACGGCGAGGGCGAGGGGCGCTGCGCGTTTTGCCCGAGGGATTTCGATCTGGACGGCAACGGGCGCTTCGATCCGGGGCCCTGCACGGCGGAGGCGTACAACCCCACGCTCGGTATCTGGGGCAAATGGACGGGGCAGGGGATCACGTGGGCCGACGGGCGGCGGGCGCATTTGATGACCGTTGTGGACATCAGCAGCGAGAAGCTTTTGCGCGAGGAGCTGACTTATCTCGCGTACTACGACCGGGCGTTGAATATCCCGAACCGCACGAAGATCGAGAAGGATATCGCGGAGCGCCCCGGCGGCAATTTCTGCCTGATCGCGTTCGACTATATTTCCCTGCGCTATATCAACGACGCCTACGGAAGAAAATTGGTGGACGCCTTGCTCAAGGCGGTGATCTCGTGGATCGGCAGCTTCGATTTGCAGCATTACGAAATCTACCGTGTCGACAGCGACGAGTTTTGCCTGCTCTTTGACAACGCGGATATGATGAGCGCGAGCGGGCTCGCGGACCGGCTGCATGAGCGCTTTCAGGAACCGTGGGAAATCAACATCGGCGGGGAGGTAACGACGATGTCGTGCCGGATCGCCGTTTGCGTGATCGACGGCCGGCTTGGTTTCAAAACGCCGGAGGATATCCTCGCCATCATCGACCGTACGCTTGATATCTCGAAAGAGCGTCAGGGCGTCGCGGTGTACGATCAGGACATGGACGGAATCCTCAAGCGGGATTTGCAGCTTGAAGTCAGCCTGAAAAATTGTGTGCAGGAGGGGATGGTCGGCTTCGATGTTTACTTTCAGCCGATCGTCGATCCCAAAAGCGAGAAGTGGATCGGCCTGGAAGCGCTGTGCCGTTGGGACAGCCCCGAGTTCGGGCGAATCCCGCCGCTCGTGTTCATCCGAATCGCCGAGCAGATCGGCGTAATCAACAAGCTTGGGTACTGGGTTTTGGATACGGCCATCGGCATTTGCGCGGAGCTGCGGCTCGACACGATCGAAGGCTTCTTTCTCGACGTCAATCTGTCCCCCTCGCAGATGTCTGACGATACGCTGATCAACAAGGTGCTGATTTCCCTGCAAAAACACAATTTCCCCGCGCAAAATCTGTCACTGGAGGTCACGGAGAGCCAGGAGCTCAGCGATACGGACTATTCGCATACGACCATCGAACGCCTGAAATCATTGGAAATCAAGATGGCGCTCGACGATTTCGGGACGGGCTATTCCAATTTCAACAATCTGCGGAACCTGCCCGTGAGCATTTTGAAAACGGAGAAACAGTTTATCGATAACATTGTGAGCGATATGTACCAACAGTTTCTCTCGAAGGTGCTTGTCGACCTCGCGCACGAGGCAGATATGCGGCTGATCGCCGAGGGCGTCGAAACGCCCGAACAGATGAGGGAATTGATGAAAAACGGCGCGGACTATTTTCAGGGATATCTTTTCGCGAAGCCGCTCACGCCGGAAGAGCTTGCGGCGAGCGTACACAAATTCCGCGAGCGGGATGGTATCTTCCGCGCAGTCAAGGAAGAATTGGGGATCGCGGGCGCGGGCGGCGCGGGCGGCGCCGGAGAGGGGGTTTGATTGGAGGAAAAGAATTTGTTCGGCCGTCTGCTTGCGGAGCGGGGGCGGCTCCTTTTAGACAGCGCGATGGGCTCGGCGCTCATTGAGGGCGGGCTTGGCCGCGGGGAGTCGTCGTCGGCGATGAACCTGAGGGCGCCCGAGGTCGTACAGGCGATCCACCGGCGCAACATTGAAGCGGGCTGCGACATCGTCACCGCCAATACCTTTGGCGTCGGCGCGCTTCTCATACAGGGGCAAAAGGCCAAATGGCCGGCCGCGGACGCGCTGCGCGCGGGCCTTGTCTGCGCGCGGGAAGCCGCGGCCGCGGGAGGGCCGGGCGGACGGCGAATCTATACGGCTCTCGACATCGGGCCGCTCGGGCCGATCATCGGCTTCACAGACGGCCTGGGCCATGAGGAAGCCCGCGGTTTTTTTGCGGAACAGGTCAGGGCGGGCGCGGATGCGGGCGCGGATTTTGTATTCATCGAAACGATGTCCGATCTCGAAGAGATGAGGGACGCCGTACTTGCCGCGAAAGAGAATACATCGCTGCCGGTCCTTTGTACGATGACGTTTGCGGAAAACGGCAGGACCTTTATGGGAACGGATCCGGCGGCGTTCGCGAAGGCCGCGCAGTCGGCGGGCGCGGACGCGATCGGCGTCAATTGTTCACTTGGCCCGCTTGCGATGGTTCCGATCATCCGGGAGATCGCGGCCGCGGCGCGGGTGCCGGTAGCTGCGCAGCCCAACGCGGGACTGCCCGTGATGAAAAACGGCGAGGCCTGTTATGAAATGACGGCCGGCGAATTTGCGGACGGGATCGAACAACTGCTGAACGCGGGCGCGGATATTGTGGGCGGCTGCTGCGGGACGACGCCGGCGTTTATCGCGCGAATCAGGGCGATGATGACGTCGGGGAAATGTTGATGAAAGGTAATTATTCAGGCATGGGCAAATAGGCGCCCATGGGAAGCAATAGCGATAAGAAAGGGAGAATAATGGAACGACCAACCTGGGATGAGTACTTTATGGGCATTGCAAAACTGACGGCCGAGCGGTCTACCTGCCTTCGGCGCAGCGTCGGCGCGGTCATCGTGCAGGACAAGCATATCGTCGCGACGGGTTACAACGGAGCGCCGCGCGGGATCGAACACTGCGCGGAACGCGGCGGCTGTCTGCGCGAAGAATTGGGCGTCCCCTCGGGCGAGCGGCACGAACTCTGCCGGGCCTTGCACGCCGAGCAAAACGCGATTATTCAAGCGGCGACATTCGGACATAGCATCGAGGGGTCGACGATCTACATCACACATCAGCCCTGTATTATCTGCGCCAAAATGATCATCAACGCGGGGATCAAGAAAATCCTCGTGAGCGAGGGGTATCCGGACAACTACGCGGTGGAAATCCTCGGGGAAGCGGGGCTCAAGATCGTTTCGTTAGAGAGCGGGGGCGGCGATTAAATGACGGACATCGCCCAGGTTCGGATCGCGGCGTTTTGCTGCTTTGTTCTGGCATTCGCCGTCGCTGCGGCTGTGACGCCCCTTTCCATGCGCATCGCGGAAAAGATCGGCGCCATCGACGTCCCCGGGGACGCGCGGCGTATGCATAGCGCGCCCGTCCCGAGATTGGGCGGCTTGGCCATCGCGGTTTCCTTTCTCATCGTGATGTTCATTTGCCGGGAACAGGTGCTGCAGCGCTATGCCTGGGTGCTTGATTCGGCTGAAATCTTAGAAAAGCTGACCGCCGTTTTCATTGGCGGGATCATCATCTTCATCGTCGGCCTTATAGACGACATGCTGAACCTCAAGGCGTGGATCAAACTCATAGGGCAGGCCGGATGCGCGGCGGCCGCGTTTTTTCTCGGCGTTCGCATTCCCGCTATCGGCCTGTTCGGCTGGCAGTTTTCCACCGAGTCGGGCGTCGTCGTCAGCTTCATTATTACCGTGCTGTGGCTCGTCGCCATCACCAATATGATCAACCTCATCGACGGCCTTGACGGGCTTGCGGCCGGCGTGTCGGGCATTGCGGCGATCGCGATCGCGTATGCCGACTATATTCACGGCCAGTATACGGCGGCCTTCGCCATGGTCGTTCTCGCGGGGGCGGCGTTTGGATTCCTGCCGTTCAACTTCTTTCCGGCCAAGGTGTTCATGGGGGACAGCGGAGCGATGTTCCTCGGCTTCACGCTCGCTTCGCTTTCCATTATCGGCCCCGCGAAAAGCGCTACCATTATGGCGACGATCGCGCCGGTCCTCGTGTTGGGCGTCCCCGTGTTCGACGTCGCCTTTGCGATGATCCGGCGGCGGATTCGCGGCAAGTCGATCTTCTCCGCCGACAAAGGTCATCTGCACCATCAGCTCACGCGCATCGGCATGGGGCAGCGGCGCTCGGTGCTCATGCTGTACGGAATCAGCGGGATCATGGGGATTGCCGCCATTGTTTTCAGCCGCGATCTCTTCGTGGAAGCGAGCGGGCTGTTTGTCATTGCTGTTGTTTTTATCTTTATTTTTATCTGGGGATGGAATCGAGGGGGGGAGTGATTGCGGCTGCACGGCCTTGACTCGATTACGGCGGCGATTTATAATGTAATACAATAGATAGCAAATGTGTTACAGAAAGGAAGGCTATATATGGCGACGATTACGGTACGTCTTGACGATACGACGAAAATACAACTCGACAATTTCTGCCGCGAAGTAGGTTTGACCACATCGGCAATCATGAAAATGTTCGCGACGAA